>CALFOA010000241.1 GCA_937919795.1 uncultured Neisseria sp. | reverse complement strand
GCTACGCCGCGTGGCGCCGCGCAGGCGACTTCATCTACCTGAGCGGGATCATTGCCGTGGACCCTGCCGCCAGCCGCATTGTGCGCGGCTACGACGACATCCCGAATGAGGCCGCCACGCTGATTGGCCGCACGGGCGAGTTCAGCAGCGACATCAAGGAGGGCCCCATCCTCGCGCAGAGCTGGTACGTGCTCGACCGCATCCGCCAGACCATCGAGGCCGCAGGCGGCCAGATGTCCGACGTGTTCAAGCTGGTGCAGTACTTCAAGAACCTGGACCACTTCCCGCAGTACAGCCGCGTGCGCAAGCTGTTCTTCCCCGGCGAGCCCCCCGCATCCACCGTGGTGGAAGTGAGCGGCATGTTGCCCACGCCCGACATCCTGATCGAGGTCGAAGCGACCGCCTACCTGCCCCAGCGCTGACCCACCCCCAACACCCTCACGAAAGTCTTTCATGCTGCACGGCTACAACCCGCCCCACCGCTACCTGCCCTACCTGAGCTGGACCGAGATCGCCGACCTGCCGGACAAGGAGAACACCGTCATCGTCCTGCCCACGGGCGCCACCGAGCAGCACGGCCCGCATCTGCCTTTGGGGGTGGATGCCATGTTGGCGACTTCGTTTGCCCGTGTGCTGGCCGAGCAAATCGGTGCGGTGGTGGCGCCCACCATCAATTATGGCTATAAATCGCTGCCGATGAGCGGCGGTGGCCCGTTCTTCCCGGGCACCATCGATTTGAACGGCACCACTTTGATTAATCTGGTGAAAGACATCGTGGTGGAGTTCGCCCGCGACGGCTGGCAGAAAATCATCATTTTCAACTGCCACTACGAAAACGAAGCGTTTGTGTTGGAAGGTGCCGATTTGGCCGCCAAAGAGCGCGAGGTAAACGTGCGTACCTTTATTGTGAACTGGTGGGACAATCTGGATCATCAAATCGTGGAGCAGGTGTTCGACAGCATTCCGTTTCCCGGCTGGGCGCTGGAACACGCCGCCATTACCGAGACTTCGTTGATGATGCACTTTTATCCGCATCTGGTGCAGGAAGATAAAATTCCAAACGATAAGGTGGAAGAAGTATTGAGTTTCCACAGCTATCCGCCGCTGGAAGGCATGGTGCCTGCTTCCGGCTGTTTGAGCACTTCGCGCTCCAGCACGGCGGCTAAGGGTAAAATGATCGTGGATAATGTGTTGGTGAATATCGGTAAACGGGTGTTGCCTAAGTTTCCGGCTTGAGCATTTTATGATTGAGAAAAAGCTGCTCCGTGTTTGCGGAGCAGTTTTTTTGTGGGCGGGGTGAAGGAAAAATTCAGCAAGTAGAAGCACCCCCATCCTAACCTTCCCCCGAAAAGGCGGGGGAAGGAACAGGTTTCTGGTGAATCAAGCAATCTTTATAGAATACCTTTTTAGATGCCTGTCTGAAAGCATAATCAATTTTTTCAGACAGGCATGGAACCTACCTCTGCAACGGTTTGTTTACGGGTTTGCGAAGGCGTTAAGCTGAATTGGCTGCGATAAGCCTTGCTGAAGCTGGAGGGGTTGGAAAAACCGCAGGCCAGTGCGACGTCCATAATCGATTTATTGGTCTGCTTCAACAAGCGCTTGGCGTGCAGCAGCCGCACTTCGATGTAATACAGTTGCGGCGGTTTGTTGAAATAGCTGTTAAACCAGCGTTCGAGCTGGCGCACCGAAATGCCTAACAGCTGCGCCAGTTCGTGAATCGGCAGCGGTTCTTCCAGATTTTTATCCATCAATACCAAGGCTTCGACCACGTAGTTGTAGCCTGAATTGAGTTGGGAAGACAAAGGGATATGTTGCGGTTCGTTTTCGTCGCGCAGTGTCGACAGGGTAAACTGCTCGGCCACCGCATCGGAAAGCTTACGGTCGTGATGCAATCGTACGATGTTGATGCACAAGTCCAGAGCAGCAGTGCCGCCGGAGCAGGTGTAGCGGTTGCGGTCTATGGTGTAAATCGAGGTGTTGAAATGGGTTTGCGGGAAGGTTTCCTTGGATGCCAGCATATTTTCCCAGTGGATGCTGGCGCGGTAATCGTTTAATAACCCGGCATCGGCTAGCGCAAAAGCGCCGGTACACAAACCGCCCAAAGCAATGCCTTTTTGCGCGAAACGTTGCAACCAGGTTCGCAAACCGGTGTTTTTGAGTTTGCTCAAGTCAAAACCGCCGCAGACAAAAATCAGCTGGCAGTTGAGCAGTTCGGCCATTTGTGCGGTGTGGTTCACCGAAATATGGTTGCTGGCGCTGGTGTAGCCGTCGGCAGATAAGC
>CALFOA010000240.1 GCA_937919795.1 uncultured Neisseria sp. | reverse complement strand
CGCCGACTTCTACCGATGCGATTAATGGTAGTCAGCTTTATCATACTAACCAAGCCATCAATAATATCGCCAATCACACGGTGAATATCGGTAACCAGCTGAACCAACGTATCGATGAAGTGGGCAAAAAAGCCAATGCAGGTGTGGCTGGTGCGATTGCTCAAGGCTCCATTCCGCAAGTGACCCGCCCAGGTACGGTTGGCTTGGGTATCGGCAGCGGCTTCTACGGTGGCCAGTCTGCGATGGCATTAGGTGTCTCGTCGATGAGTGACAACGGCAACTGGATTGTGAAAGGTAACTTGTCCACCAATTCCGGCGGCCATGTCGGAGTCGGTGCCGGTGCTTTGTATCAGTGGTAAAGTAAACCGTGAAGTAAAATAAAACCAAAAGGGCAGCAATGCCTTTTTGGTTTTTTACCTTTCAGACAGGCATTTACCCATTTATCAATGTGGTTACAGTGATAAAAAAACCTCCGCCAAATCGGCAGAGGTTTTGTTTGCTATTGCAACGCGGCTTATTTGATACGCATGTCGCCGGTTTCCACAAAGCGTTGGTGCCAAGATAAGGCTTCCAGCAGCAGGTGCGGGGTGTGCAGGCCGCCGGCTTTTTCGGCACGGTCGAAGTAGTCGTTCAACTGATCGCGGTAATCCGGGTGGGCACAGTTGTTGATAATCAATTTCGCGCGTTGACGCGGTGATTTGCCGCGCAAATCGGCCATACCTTGCTCGGTAACGATAAACATGACATCGTGTTCGGTGTGGTCGTGGTGCGAAACCATCGGTACGATGCAGGAAATTGCGCCGTCTTTGGCCACTGAAGGCGATACGAAGAACGAGAAGAAGGCATTGCGGGTAAAGTCACCTGAGCCGCCGATACCGTTCATCATTTTGGTGCCCATTACGTGGGTGGAGTTTACGTTGCCGTAGATGTCGGCTTCGATCATGGCGTTCATGCCGATGATGCCCAAGCGGCGGATGACTTCGGGGTTGTTGGTGTATTCCATCGGGCGCAGGATGATTTTATCGCGCAGGAACTCGATGTTGTCGTTGAAACGTTGCAGTGCATCGGGGCTGAACGACAGGGCGGTGGCCGAAGCGTGTTTCATTTTGCCGGCAATAATCAAATCCAGCATGCCGTCTTGCAGCACTTCGGTGTAACCGGTTAAGTCGTCAAACGGTGCATCCAGCAGGCCGGCCAATACGGCGTTGGCCACGTTGCCCACGCCTGATTGCAGCGGCAGCAGGTTTTTCGGCAGGCGGCCGGCTTTGACTTCGTGAGAGAAGAAATCGATGATTTGCGCGGCGATGGCTTTGGAGTTGTCATCGGGGTCGGCAAATTTGCTGTTGCGGTCGCCGCTGTTGGTGAGCACGATGGCAACGATTTTATCTAAGTCGCATTCCAGATAGGGCGAGCCGATGCGGTCGAACGGGCCGGTAATCGGAATCGGTTTGCGGTTAGGCGGAACGCCGATGTCGTACACCGCATCGTGCATGCCTTCGAGCTTGGCATTTTGGGCGAAATTTATTTCGATGATGACTTTTTTCGCGGCTTTCAGGGCTTCGTTGCCGTGACCGATACCCATGGCGGGGATGATTTTGCCGTCGGCAGTGATGCCTGAAGCTTCAACGATGGCGATGTCGAAATTGCCGTAGAAACCTTGGCGCATTTGTTGTTCAACGTGCGACAAGTGCATATCTTGGTAAGCGATGTTACCGGCGTTGATGCTGTTGCGGATGCCGGGGTCGGATTGGAAGGGGTTGCGGAAGCTCACGCAGTTGGCGGCAGCCAATACGCCGTCGCACTCGGGGGCGGTAGAAGCGCCGGTAATCATACCGAAGGCAAACGGTTCGCCGCGAGCGTGTGCGGCTTTGGCGCGCTCGGCAATGGCGGTGGGCAGCGCTTTGGGATAGCCGGCACCGGTAAAGCCGGTAATGGCAAGGGTCATGCCGTTTTGAACAAACTCGGCGGCTTGTTCGGCCGACATGATTTTGGCGCGCAGGCCTTCGTGTTTCACGCGTTCAGCTGCGTTGGCGGTCATAAGATTTTCTCCTCATTTAAGCAAAATGGTTTCCGCAGGGATGCAGGTGTGTGCTACGGCCTTGTAATGTGGTGTAGCGAATCGGGTTAAATATAGCTTATAAGCTGGGGCGCTGTAAAGATTACGGAGCGCTGTTTTTGCGTTTCAGACAGGCATTGTTTAGCTCTCGCCGTCTTTCAACTGCCGCCGCTCGTAAACGGCTTGGGCGAGGGTGCCGGCGTCTATGTATTCCAGCTCGCTGTTAAGCGGCATTCCGCGCGAGAGACGGCTCACTTTATAAGGCAGTTTGGCAAACAGCTCGGAAAGAATATAGGCGGTGGCATCGCCCTCGGCGGTGAAATTGGTGGCGATGATGATTTCTTCCACTTCGCTCTCTTTCAGCCGCTCAACCAATTGATTGAGCGCGATGTGGTTTAAATCCATGCCTTGTGCCGGGCTGACTTGACCCATCAGCACAAAATACAGGCCGTCGTGGCAGCGGGCGGCTTCCATGCTGGCGACGTCGGCGGGCATGTGCACAATCATCAGGCGGCGCGGATCGCGTTCGTTGTCGGCACAAATCGGGCACAGTTCATGCTCGCTGAAGGTGTTGCAACGGCGACAGTGGCCGACTTGTTTCAGCGCGTTTTGCAGGGCATCAACCAAGGCGGCGGCGCCGTCGCGGTCGTGTTGCAATAATTGATACGCCATGCGCTGCGCCGACTTGGGGCCGACGTTGGGCAGAATGCAGAGCGCTTTAATCAGGCGGGAAAAGGCATCGGGCGGGGTTTTGCTCATGGCGGCGGCTTTTTAAAGGTGTGGCAACAAATCGAGCGGGGCATCGATGGCGTAATCCTGCGGCCATTGGCTGGGCGTATCGGTATCAGCGATATAACCCCAGTTGGCCAACACGCCGACCATCCCCGCATTTTTGGCAGCCTGCATATCGCGCTCAGCGTCGCCGACGTAAAGGCAGTGTTCGGGTGTAACGCCGATCTCTTGGCAGGCGTGTAGCATCGGCAGCGTGCTGGGCTTGGCTTCGGCGCAGGTGTCGCCGGACACCACGGTGGCGGGCGGCACGGCAAAACCGAGTTTGGGTACCAAACGATCGGTAAAGGTTTTCGGCTTGTTGGTGATGATACCCCATTTGAGGCCGCGTTCATCGAGGGCGCGGATGAGTTCGTTGATGCCGTCGAATAACACGGTATCGCGGTCGAAACAGCGCTCGTATTCGGCAAGATATTCCTGCCGCCAGCGGGCGTGTTCGGGGTGCTCCTTGCTGATGCCTGCGCCGAGTAAAATCAGGCCGGATGCGCCGTGGCTGGCCACCGGACGGATGTCTTCCATCTGCTTTTGCGGAAAACCGTGGCGCTCGAGCAGGGCGTTGAGGGCGCCGCCGAGGTCGAGAGCGGTATCGGCGAGCGTGCCGTCGAGGTCGAATAATACGGCTTGAAGAGTCATCGTATGCTTGCTTTCTGGATAAATGTTTTTTCAGACAGGCATTGAATACGAAATATGCCTGTCTGAAAGGATAGAATAAATAAGTTTGGCTGTAATTTTAGCAGACTTTGATAGCAATGGTTTATCGCCCCGTTGGCTTGTCAAGCGAAGGGCGGGAGACTAAAGTAATGCTTGTCTGAAAAATCCCGCTTCGCCGAAGTGAAAGAGAATAAAAATGCTATTTGTGATTTCCCCCGCTAAAAATCTGAATGAAAACCAAACCGCGCCGGTAGCGGCTTACAGCCAGCCCGATTTGTTGGCCGATGCGGCGGTGCTGATGGACGAATTGCGCCGCTTGGCACCGCAAGATATCGCCAAGCTGATGCACGTTTCCGATAAAATCGCCTTGTTGAACGCCGAGCGCAATGCCGCGTGGCAGCCGCCGTTTACCCCAGAAAACGCCAAGCAAGCGGTTTATCTGTTTAACGGCGATGTGTATGAAGGCTTGGCGGCGGAAAGCCTGCCGCCAGCCGGGGTGGATTATCTGCAAGCGCATCTGCGGATTTTGTCGGGCTTGTACGGCCTGCTGCGCCCGTTGGACTTAATCCAGCCTTACCGCCTGGAAATGGGCACCGCTTTGGCTAATCCGCGCGGCAAAAATCTTTATGAATTTTGGGGCGACACCATAGCCGAAGCGCTCAACCGCGCGCTTGCCGAGCAGCAAACCGATACGCTGATTAATCTGGCCTCGCAAGAATATTTCAAATCGGTATCCGGCAAATTGAACGCGCGCCTGATTACGCCGGTGTTTAAAGACGAGAAAAACGGCCAATACAAGGTCATCAGTTTCTACGCCAAACGCGCGCGCGGCCTGATGGTGCGCTATGCCGCCGAGCAGCAAGTCAGCGAGCCGGAAGAGTTGAAGGCATTTGATTCGGAAGGTTATGCTTACAACGCTGCCGCTTCAAATGAAAAGGAATGGGTGTTTTTGCGTGCCGAGCAGAAATAAAGCACCGTAAAGCACTTGGCAAACGGGCGGAAACAGGCTAATATACGCGCTCTCAAGAAACGGAAGCGTGGCAGAGCGGTTTAATGCAACGGTCTTGAAAACCGTCGAGGGTT
>CALFOA010000239.1 GCA_937919795.1 uncultured Neisseria sp. | reverse complement strand
GGCATCATTTCTTCTAAATGATGTTCGATGAGGTGATAAAACAAGGTTTCATTGGTGTCTTGAATATTGCGTAAATAGATATGCTTATTGATGTCATCACTAAACGCACAATATTGCTGATATGAACGCTGACTCTGTTCTTCAATAGTTTCAATAATATGTGGAAGTAAACCGTGCAAATTAAAGTTGGTTCGTTCTTCTTGAGTGAACGCCGAACCTTTATTTAAAAGTGGTAATTCTAGGAGGGTATAACCTGCATATGGGATATAAAGAGGGTGTTTACTTGGATTTCCTGTTGTCATTGCCTATCTCATTTTCCAGCTTAGAGCACAAAAGCCTCTTAAAGATCACTTCATGCTCGTGGTGTCTAATAGCTTAAGGCTATTTCGTATAAAAATGACATTTTAAACAGTGATACAGTTCAGGCTTAGTATTCAATAGCGACATACAAGAGATATTTTATAATATTTTCATACAATTATAATTATGTTGTGATAATTCATAGTTATCAATAAATCTTAAGCACATAAATTTTGATGTTATCAACCATTTCATAATTAAATAATATAAAACTCTTGAACACTTGATCCAATCCACATTCATTCAAATCAGAAATTACCAATCAAACTAAAAGCTGAGATTCAATGAACCTCTCATTCACACAGGTCATTACTTAACTAAAATTATTCACTCAGCCGCCAAATGTCTCCCCTAACAGGGGCGAAATTTGCTATATTTAGCGTTTTTCCGCGACATTTTTCTAACCATTATGAATACGGCAATCCAAGCAGCTCTTGATCATGCAGTTCAGTCCCTCAAGCAACAGGGTGTTCTTCCATCTGACTGGAACAACAACAGTACCTTAACGCGAACCAAAGATCGAAGCCACGGCGATTTTGCCTCAAATGTTGCCATGACTGCTGCGAAAGCTGCAGGTTTAAAACCGCGTGATCTTGCGGAACAAATCTTGGCAAATTTGCCTGAAGTTGCCGATATCAGCAAAGCAGAAATCGCAGGTCCAGGATTCATTAACTTCTTCTTAAATGCAGATCAGCGTTTCGCGATTCTGGATCAAATTCAACAACAAAACCAAAATATCACTATACTTTTTCTTATTTTATGAGACAATAGCTAAGATAATTCTTAGTTTACACACGAGAGCCCTTATGTCAGACGAAAAAAGCAAAGCCCTGGCCGCCGCCCTGGCCCAAATTGAAAAGCAATTTGGCAAAGGCTCCATCATGAAAATGGACGGCAGCCATAAAGACGAAAACCTCGAAGTCATCTCCACAGGCTCACTCGGCCTTGATTTGGCGCTCGGCGTCGGCGGCCTGCCGCGCGGGCGCGTGGTGGAAATCTTCGGCCCCGAATCTTCCGGCAAAACCACCCTCTGCCTCGAAACCATCGCCCAATGCCAGAAAAACGGCGGCGTGTGCGCCTTTATCGATGCCGAAAACGCGTTCGACCCCATTTATGCACGCAAGCTCGGCGTGAAAGTGGAAGACTTAATGGTGTCTCAGCCCGACACCGGCGAGCAGGCGCTCGAAATCTGCGATATGCTGGTGCGCTCCGGCGGCGTAGACATGGTGGTGGTCGATTCCGTGGCCGCGCTCGTGCCGAAAGCCGAAATCGAAGGCGAAATGGGCGACAGCCACGTCGGCCTGCAAGCCCGCCTGATGAGCCAGGCTTTGCGCAAGCTCACCGGCCACATCAAAAAAACCAACACGCTGGTGGTGTTTATCAACCAAATCCGCATGAAAATCGGTGTAATGTTCGGCAGCCCCGAAACCACCACCGGCGGCAACGCGCTCAAATTCTACGCCTCCGTGCGCCTCGATATCCGCCGCACCGGCCAGATTAAAAAAGGCGACGATGTAATCGGCAACGAAACCCGCGTGAAAGTGATTAAAAACAAAGTCGCCCCGCCCTTCCGCCAGGCCGAATTCGACATTCTCTACGGCGAGGGCGTGAGCTGGGAAGGCGAATTGATCGACATCGGCGTGAAGCACAATATCGTCGACAAATCCGGCGCCTGGTATAGCTACAACGGCGCCAAAATCGGCCAAGGCAAAGACAACGTGCGCCTGTGGCTGAAAGAAAACCCCGCCATCGCCACCGAAATCGACGCCAAAATCCGCGCCGCCGTGGGCGTGGACATCGACATCACCGAGGGCAAAATCGACGACACCGACGGTGAAACGCCGGAAGAATAAACGCTTGAAATATAAAGCTAAAGGCCGTCTGAAAGATTTTTCAGACGGCCTTTGCTGCATATAGTGGAATGCAAGAAAAAAAGATACAACTACGCTCTATAACGATGCAGGTTGGGTTGCTAAACCCAACGTTTCATACCAATAAAAATAAATAAGCTATAATCGCCCCATGCCTAAACTGACCCCAA
>CALFOA010000238.1 GCA_937919795.1 uncultured Neisseria sp. | reverse complement strand
CACCATCACACCGTCGAAAAAGGTATCCACTTGCGGCTTGATGGCGGCCAATTCGGTTAAGGCCGTCTGAAAGTCTTGCTTGGCCAGCGCGGCTTCGATTTTCGGCGCCAAGGCTTGCGCGGCGGCAAACAAGGCTTTTTCTTCGCTTTGCTGCAACAAAGCCTCGTTCACCGCGCCCAATTCGGCATCGGCTTTTTTGAGCAGATTGTGTACGCGTTTGTTGGCGGCAGCCAGCGCGGCGGCTTCGGGCAGCGCTTTGAAGGCGGCCACGGCGTTCAGACGGCCTTCGATATCGCCCAAGCGCTGCGGTGCTTTGGCCAACACCGCCGCCACCACGTCTTGCGGATAATCGTTTTGCAGCAGCACCGCCAAACGCGCCTGCATAAAGTCGGCCACTTCGGCAGGTGTTTTCGGGTAGAGTACACCGGCGGGGAAGCTGTCAAAGGCCGTCTGAATCAAATCGGCCGCGTTCAAATCGTATTGCATCAGCATACGCAACACGCCCAAAGCAGCGCGGCGCAAGGCATATGGGTCTTTATCGCCGGTGGGCACCAGGCCGATGCCCCAAATGCCGACCAAGGTTTCGAGCTTGTCGGCCAGCGACACGGCGGTGGCAATCTTGCCTTCGGGCAGCGCATCGCCGGCAAAGCGCGGCTGGTAATGCTGCTCGATGGCGGCGGCGATTTCTTCACTTTCACCATCCAGGCGGGCATAATATTTGCCCATCGTGCCTTGCAGCTCGGGAAATTCGCCCACCATTTCGGTAACCAAATCGGCCTTGGCCAAACGGGCGGCGCGCTCGGCCACGGCCACATCGGCGCCCAGCGCTTTGGCAATGCTGCCGGCAATGCTCGTCAAGCGGCTGATGCGCTCGGCCTGATTGCCGATTTTGTTGTGATACACCACGTTTTCGAGCTTGGGCAAGCGGCTTTCAAGCGTGGCTTTTTGGTCTTGCTTGTAGAAAAATTCAGCATCGGAAAGACGCGCGCGCAACACGCGTTCGTTGCCGTGGATGATATGGCTCGGGTCTGCAGCTTGCAGGTTGGACACCAGCAAAAAGCGGTTCATCAGCTTGCCATCAGCATCGAGCAGCGGGAAATATTTTTGGTTTTGCTGCATGGTGAGAATCAGGCATTCTTGCGGCACTTGCAAAAAGTGCGCCTCAAAGCCCGCTTCGAGCACCACCGGCCATTCCACCAAGGCGGTTACTTCATCCAGCAGCGCCTCATCGGCGGCCACGGAGGCATTCAGACGGCCTGCCTGCTCATTCAAGGCTGCTTGAATGGCGGCTTTGCGTTCGGCAAACGAAGCAATTACTTTGCCCTGCGTGCGCATTTGCTCGGCATAAGCATCGGCATCGGCAAACACAATTTGGCCGTCTGAAAGAAAACGGTGGCCGAACGTGGTATTTTGGCTGCTCAAACCCAACACTTCGGCGGCCACGGTGTCGGCACCGTGCATCACCACCAAGCCGTGCACCGGGCGCACGAACGTATGCGTGCTGCTGCCCCAGCGCATCACTTTCGGAATCGGCAGCTTTTTCACCGCCTGATTGATGATGTCTTCCAGTAATTCAGACAGGCCTTTGCCTTGTTGGGTAAATTCATGTGCGTAAACGTCTTGTTTGCCGTCGTTCACAATCTTCAAATCGGCGATTTCCGCACTGCACGAGCGGGCAAAACCTTCCAGCGCTTTGGTCGGCGCGCCGTCTTTCATGGCATTGGCCACCGCCGGGCCTTTCTTCACCACATGCTGATCGGCCTGCACAGCTTTCACATTTTTCACCTGCACCGCCAAACGGCGCGGCGACGCATAAGCGGTGTATTCGGCAGCACCTTCAATTAATTGCGCTTTTTCCAAGCCTTCGGCGATGGATGCGGCTAAATGGTTGCCCAAGTTGTTGAGGGCTTTGGGGGGCAGTTCTTCGGTTAACAGTTCGATTAATAGGGTTTGGGTCATTGTTTCAATGCTTTCGTTTATTTTGGGTAGCAGACTACCTGAAAAAAATAGGGTAATAAAGTTTTATTCGGCGGTGGTGCCGGGTTTCAGCATGTGCATAATCAGGCGGATCAATACTTCTTTCTGTTTGGGGTCAGATTCCGCCACCAGCAAGGTTAGTGCGGCAAGCCCGGTATCATTGATGACCGGCTCTTGTTGTGCATTAAACAAGCGGCCGTTGCGGTGCAGGAAATCGACAAATAAAAATGCGCCGCTGCGTTTGTTGCCGTCGGAAAACGTTCGCCAAACACGGTTTGTTCCAGATTGCCCAGCAGGGCAGCCAAGCCGTCGCCGCGTTCGCGGGCAAACAAATCGGTCGCTTCGCCGCGCCCAATCAGCTGGTGTTTCAATCCGGCCAAAGCGCCGCGCGCCTGCTCAAGCGTGGGTAACTGTCCGCCATTTTCGCCGCGCGGTTCGTTCAACAGGCCTTCGTCGTATTGTTGCAGCCACAAAAAGGTTTGCGTATAGCGGCTGACAATATCTACCAAACCGCGCCCGCTTTCGGCGGTTAAATCCGGCGATGCGGCGGTTTTCTGGATTAAAGCCAAAGCCTGCTCCAGCTCGGCGGCGTTTTGTTGCAGGCGCTGCTGGTTCAGGGCATAGCCTTTGAGCAGGTAGTCTTTCAGGCGGGCGGTTGCCCAGCGACGGAATGCCACGCCCTGCTGCGATTTGATGCGGTAGCCGACCGAAATCACAGTTTCCAAATCGTAGAAGGTAACAGGGCGGTCGGCAAAAGCAATATGCATTTTTTGCATATTGCTTTTTTCGCTGATTTCACCTTCGTGAACGGCTTGGCGGATATGGCGGGAAATGACCGACTGGTCACGACCGAACAAAACCACCATCTGCGCTTGCGACAGCCATACCGTTTCTTGTTCAAAGCGTACTTCTACCTGCGTTTGGCCGTCGGCCGTTTGATAAATTTCTATCGGGTTGTTCATAAGCGTTTTCTTTATGTTTTTCAGACAGGCCTGCCTAAAAGCCTGTCTGAAAAACATCATTATTCATTATGATTTATCCTGAAGCTCGGCTATTTTCTGATCCAACAGGCTTTGGCTTTTGATAATCATATCTTTATACATGGTGTTTTGCTGACCCCATAAGGTAGAAACTAGGTCTTCTTTATGGCCAACTAAAAATGGGGAGGTGATCACACCCTGAATGCCACCATGTAATTCAATATAGCGATCTATCGTATTGTGGAACAAGCGATCGTTTTCATCCCATGAATAAATTTTTGAATAGGCAGATTGGTTGTAGGTGTTAAATACCATGCTGACTAATCGGTTGATACCGTAAAATTTTTCATGATCGCTATGGATGGTCGACGGATAGATTTCGGCTTTTTCTGATAAATCAGCAATCAGCCCGGAATACACATCCCAAGGTTCATTAGTAGCGGCTAAGGTTTGTTGGATACGGCTATAGCGCTGTTCAAAGGCTTTACAAAATGAGACGTCGTCTTCGCAGATGGTGATGCGAGGAAGCCTTAAGTCTTCCGCAACACGCATCATAAATTTATAGCTTAAACCACAGCCAATCCAGCCGATATTGTGCCGCAATCCGGGGAATACCGAAATGCCATAGCGGTTGTCGCGGTCAAAATCTTGTCTTCTGGCAACGGATTCGGGCAAGCTCAGACACCAGAAATCACCTTGAGGTTTAACATAATCGCCGCTTAAGCGATAGAAGGTTTCAAAATCGATCAGATCTTGGGAAAGCAAAAAGCGGTATAAATAAAACTGGAATTTATCCGGCTGCTGCTGGAAGTCGGAAATGGCTTGTAAGCGTATTTCAAAATGCTCGGGTTTGTCGAGCCAGTAGCCGATGCGATCAATCATGGCATCTACATCACCGATTTTGACAAAATCTACAATGCCGTCTAATTCCGTATGTTCATCTTGGTCACTGCCTTGCTCGGACACCACCAATTTATTCAAGGATAAGCATTCATAAATACGGGTGGTTTCCAATAAGGCATTTTCATAATAATGGATGTTGACCACGATTTTTGCTTTTTTCAATAAAGCATGCAGTTCATCGCCGAATACTTCTGAAATCACTTTAACGGAAAATTTTTCACGCAGTTTTTCAAGAAATAATTTTCGACGCTCACAGTTGGGGTCGCCGTAAAAGGCGACATCATACTCAAAATCTTGAGTGTGGGATGGATTGAGCGAGGGCAATAAGCCTATCGGCATGTAATGTAATTGCTTAAACGGAATTTGGTGTTCCTGCAAAAAAGCAATATTGGTAATCGAATAATCAAAAATATGGGCAGCACGATCCAAGCGTTGGAAATACTGGTCGGTGAACCATCTGCTGGAGACAGATTGTTCCATTTGGAAAGCCAAATAATGATCCGGCAAGGTTTCAAACATTTGCGGGCAGATAACGATGTGCCATTTGTTTGAATAACCGCCTTTGGGTGTTTCTAAGATAATGGTGGATTCAATATTGACTTTTTTCAGGGCATGATCGAATAGCTTGGCAATGTAGTGGGTATGCTTGGTGGCTAAAATCACCAAACCGTCTTTTGCATTTTCAATGGCTAAGGCTTCAATTTCTCTCAAATCCAGATTTTGCTGGCGTAAGAGCGTTTTTACCTCACGCATACCGGAAGCTTTATAGGTACGGCGACAGATTTGATAGGCTTTACCGATACTGCCTTTTTCTTTAATCAGTTTTCGGAACAGTTTGCGGTAACGATTTGCCGAGCTAATCGCCAGCTCCATTTGGATTAAAGGTTTGATCAAACGTACAACCCACAATTTTTTGTATTTTGTGAATCGGTAACGGCTTTCTTGTAAATCGTTCGTTAAATAAGCTTGGTGCTGGTGTAAGTTGTTTATGTTTTGAGTTTTTTTATCATACTCTTGAGTTAATTGAGTGATTCGTGATTGTAAGTCTTGTTCTTTATACTCAAAATCGGAAATTTTATCCTCAAGAATGGAAACTTTGCCTTCCAGGTTGGAATTTTTATCTTCAAGGCTGACATTTTTTTCCTCAAGACTGGAAACCTCATCCCCAAGGTTTGAATTTTTATTCTCAAGATCGGAAATGGTTTCCTTTAATATCAAGGTATTTTTAGAAAAATGCATGGCAATTGCATTCAAACTGCGTACTAAGTTCACATTATTCAGATGCAAGTATCGATGTTCGATTGGGGTCGGATTTAATTTACCACACCCCAGCTTCACTCCCTCAGAGTAAAAGGGCGGAATACCATAAGACTGAGCAATTTCCCGACATTTTTCCATGCTAATCTGGTAATTATTGGACACAATTTCTTGTTGCATTTGGAAAATGTGGAACGACTCTCCTTCTGCCAAAGATCGGCTGTTCAAGGAGATAGCATTGGTTAATACTTTGGCAACCGTTTGCTCTTTTGAGCGAATAGGGAAGTGGGCGATGGCGATATCTTTAGAAACCGTTTGTTCAATACGCTCCCCGGTCTGCTTATCGTTTAAATGATGATTGCCCGCCACGATTTGCGTCCGCCCCAGCATTTCCCGTGAGTAAAGGGCTTTTTGATGGGCAATAGGAGGATGGGTACATTCCAGAAATTCATTGAAATGATTGATGTAATCAGATGATTTTTCGGTATCTGCTGGCAGGAAGTTCAACCAGTGAAGAGCGGCGACTCCTTGTTGCTTGACCTGTTCCAGATAAGCGTGGAAAAAATGGTGGTAGCTTGACGGTTGTCCATAAATAGGAGCGTCAGGATGGATACAAAGAAACTCATCGGCATCCAGAAGCATAAACATATCTGCATCAGATTGTGCTTGCGCGCTTGCTAGTAGACCGGCAGCAAGCTGTTGCTGTTGATGGCCGAGAGTGGCATCTTGAGATAGATGGATGGGTAGACCTTCTTCTTGTAGTTTTTGTAAAATCAAGAAGGTATGGTCGTCACTGCCATTGTCGAGAATAAAGAGTTCGTTGGCGAATTGAAGATTATGGCGCACAAACGATTCAATGATGTCCGCTTCATTTTTGACGATAGATAAAATGGTAAATTTCATTTGGATACCTGTTTATGCTTAATTATTGGCAGCAGTTGTCTGAAGAAACTTACTCACCCAATTTTGGCATATTGCTCAATGCAGCATAATAGCCGCCTTTATTCAGCAATTCCTGATGCGAACCTTGCTCGATAATATGACCGTCGTCCATCACAATGATTCGGTCGGCTTGCTCAATAGTGGTAAGGCGGTGGGCGACGATGATGCTGGTGCGACCGTGCATCAAGCGCTCTAAGGCCTGTTGTACCAAGCGTTCGGATTCGTTGTCGAGGGCGCTGGTGGCTTCGTCTAACAATAAAATCGGGGCGTCTTTCAAAATGGCGCGGGCAATCGATACGCGTTGGCGCTGGCCGCCGGAAAGCTGGCTGCCGTTGGCGCCGATGTGTTGATGCAGGCCGTGCGGTGAGTTTTCAACCAGATTTTGCAGATTGGCGGCTTTCAGGGCGGCCAATACTTCTTCTTCACTCGCTTCGGGGCGGCCGTAACGCACATTGGCCAATAAGGTATCGTCAAATAGGAAAACGTCTTGTGATACCAGTGCAAATTGTGAGCGCAGATTTTCCAATTTCACATCGGCGATATTCACGTCATCCAGATAAATTACACCTTCACTCGGTTCAACAAAGCGAGGCAGCAAATTAACTACGGTGGTTTTGCCGCTGCCGGAACGGCCGACCAAAGCCACGCGCTCGCCGGGGCGGATTTCCAGATTAAAGTTGTCTAAGGCTTTGTGGCCGTCTGCGTGATAGCGGACGTCAATATGGTCAAATTTCAGGCGTCCGGAGACATTTTTCAGGGTTTGGGTGCCGGTATCTTTTTCAGGCTCAGTATCTAAAAACTGGCATACACTGTCTGCGGCCAAAAACATGGTCTGCATCGGAATGCTGATATTGGCCAAGTTCTTAATCGGCCCTAACATTTGCAGCATGGCAACAATAAAGGCCATAAATTCGCCGATGGTGGTATAGCCTTGCTGGCTTTGCCAAAGTGCAATAAAGATGACTATTGCCAAGGCAAAAGAAGCGATCAGTTCGCTGAACGGCGAACGAGCGGCGGTGGCTTGGGTGATTTTCTTACCTAGGCGTACGATGGTGTTGTTGATTTCGTTAAAACGGCTGGCAGCTTGTTTTTGCCCGCCAAACAGTTTTACTACACGATGCCCTTGGTGGGTTTCGTTGACTACATTATTCAGGGTACCGATACTTTGTTGGGAGCTGGCAATGATGTTTTTCAGGCGGTTGCGGTAATAACGTGATAACAATGACAACAGAGGAAACATCAAAGCCACCACCAAGCTGAGTTGCCAGTTGAGATAGAGCAATACGCAGACTAAGCCGACCACAATCATGGTGTCGCGGGTAAGGGTGATAAACACATTGCTGGCGTTGCTGATGGATTGTTCGGCCATTTGCACCATGTTCATCAATACGGTGCCGGATGGGGTTTCCTGATGAAATTTGGACGATAACACCAACATTTTGTTAAACATATCGCGGCGCACATGACTGATGGCCATCACGGAAACCCAGGTCATCAGATAGGTGCTGGTGAAACGGCAGATGCCGCGGATGATGATTAATGCAATGAAAAATACCGGTACTACCCATACTTTTTCGGGTGTCCCCCAAATCAGATAGGTAAACTGATCTTTCCAGTTTTTCACGGTATCGATGATGCCGGTGGCGGTGCTGAGCTCCGGAGGAGTGGAGGGTGGGGCAAAACCTTGGTTGACCAAAGGAGCGATAAAGGCGGCCAGATAGCTTTCAGTAGCGGCCACGCCGAAGATGGCGACTAAAGCCCAAATAATACGGGCTTTATACGGACGCACATACGCTAGCAGGCGCATAAAGCTTCGGGTGTCCTCTTTGGTAAAAAGACCGAAGGTAAATTTTTCTATCATAAGTTCAACCACCTGATGGGTTTGGTTTTGCCGTTGCCGATAAGGCCTGTCTGAAAAACTTTTTGCCGTTTTATTCAGACAGGCGCTTTAATCAGCGGGAAGCCCAGTTTTTCACGGCTTTCAACAAACTTCTGCGCCACCACGCGGCTCAATGCGCGGATGCGGCCGATGTAGGTAGCGCGCTCGGTTACCGAAATCGCGCCGCGTGCGTCCAGCAAGTTGAAGGTGTGGCCGGCTTTGAGTACGAGCTCGTAAGCGGGCAGAGCCAGCGAGGTGTCTTCGGTTTCCAGCAGGCGGCGGGCTTGGGCTTCGTAGTCGTTAAACTGGCGTAGCAGCCATTCGGCATCGCTATATTCGAAGTTGTAGGTGGATTGTTCCACTTCGTTTTGGTGGTAAACGTCGCCGTAGGTAACGGTTTGGCCGTCTAAGGTTTTTGCCCACACCAAGTCATACACGTTTTCTACGCCTTGCAGGTACATGGCCAGGCGCTCGATGCCGTAGGTGATTTCGCCGAGTACCGGCGAGCAGTCGATGCCGCCGACTTGTTGGAAGTAGGTGAATTGGGTAACTTCCATGCCGTTGAGCCAGACTTCCCAGCCCAAGCCCCAGGCGCCGAGGGTGGGATTTTCCCAATCGTCTTCGACAAAACGGATGTCGTGCACAGTGGGGTCGATGCCCAATTCGCGCAGGCTGTCGAGGTAGAGTTCTTGGAAGTTTTCCGGCGCCGGTTTGAGGGCGACTTGGAATTGGTAATAGTGTTGCAGACGGTTGGGGTTGTCACCGTAGCGGCCGTCTTTCGGGCGGCGGCTGGGTTGTACATAGGCGGCAAACCACGGCTCGGGGCCGAGTGCGCGCAGGCAGGTGGCGGGATGGCTGGTACCGGCGCCCACTTCCATATCAAAGGGTTGGATTACGGTGCAGCCTTTATCGGCCCAGAAGGTTTGCAGTTTGAAAACAATTTGTTGAAAGGTGAGCATAGGGCAGCTTTTCGAAAATACGGAGTAAAGGCGGTATTTTAGCCTTTCGGTCGGTTTCAGGCTAGCATGTAAGCGGTTTTTAGGTATAATGCGGCCAAATTTATTTATTTTGTATTTTGTTTTCTTTGATATATAAGGAATATAGCGATGTCTGATAATGATGATCACAAAGAGCAACGGATTGGTTTGTGGATTGCCGGCGGTGCGGCGGCTTTATCGACTTTAGTGATTTTGTTCTACTCAATTTATGGTTGGGAGAACGGTAAAATTGAAGGCTCACCCGGCTATGGACAAGCGGCTTCAGCTGAGGTGGCGGCTTCTGCGGCGTCTCATCCGGCGGAAGCAGTATTGGCTGCGCCTGAAGAAACCTCTGTTTCAGCCTCCGTAGCGGCCAGTGATGTGATGCCAGCCGCGGCGTCTGCCGCTTCAGTTGCTGCACCTGCTGCGGCAGCCGTTGTGGCTGATGCAGCTAGCGCAGTAGTGGAAAATGGTGTGGTGAAATTCTACTTTGCCACCGGTAAAGCGGATTTGGCTGAGAATGCTGAAGAAGCGCTCAAAGATGTGTTGGCGGGCGTGCGCGAAGGCAAAAAAGCGGTGGTATCCGGCTTCAACGACAGCACCGGTAATGTGGCGGCTAATGAAGAGTTGTCGAAACAACGTGCTTTGGCGGTTCGCAATGCGCTGTTGGGTTTAGGCGTACCGGAGAGCCAGATTGAGTTGCGCAAACCGGAAAATACTGAAGCCGGCCAAGGCAATAATGCTGAAGCGCGCCGTGTGGAAGTAGTTTTGGAATAAGCTTGGTAAGCTCTGTTTGAAATGCCTGTCTGAATATTTTTCAGACAGGCATTTTGTTTGGAGTGTCGATATGCCTGTCTGAAAGGTTTTTTGTTTGATGTGAAAACTTGCTTTGCTCGTTTTCAGACAGGCCTATACAGCTTAACGACTAATCGGCAAAGGGCCGAAGCTTTGCGCCACCGGCATGATTTCGATACTGTTTACATTAACGTGCGCGGGGCGTTGATACAGCCACAGCACGGTATCGGCGATGTCTTGCGGTCGGATGTATTCGACGTTTTCATACAGCTTGGCGGCTCGTTCGTCGTCACCTTTGAAGCGGACGTTGGAAAACTCGGTGCCGCCGCACAAGCCCGGTTCGATGTTGCTCACGCGCACGCCGCTGCCGGCTAAGTCGGCACGCAGGTTGAGCGAAAACTGGCGCACAAAGGCTTTGCTGGCGCCGTAAACATTGCCACCGGGGTAGGGGTAACTACCGGCGATGGAGCCGATGTTCATCACATAGCCTTGTTTGCGTGCCACCATAGCGGGCAAAACTTGGCGGGTGAGGTAGGTGAGGCCGATGATATTGGTTTGGATCATGGTCAGCCAGTCGCTGAAATCGGCGGCGGGCGCCGGTTCTAAGCCGAGTGCCAGCCCGGCGTTGTTGATTAAACAATCGATTTCGGCGAACTCGGCGGGCAGGGCGGCGAGGGCTTGATCGACCGAGGCGGTGTCGCCCACATCCATTTGCAGCGGCAGGAAGTTGCCGCCCAATTCGTTTTGCAGGGCTTGCAGTTTTTCCAAGCGGCGAGCGGCGCCGATTACGCGGTAGCCTGCGTTGACCAGGGTTTCACAAATGGCGGCGCCAAAGCCGGAAGAGGCGCCGGTAACCAGAATGCTCATGGGGTGTCCTTTCATTTCTTAACGGGGTTTTGGGGTATTATACCGAATCCTAAATTTGATAATTTAATCACGAGGAATACGCTATGAAAATGAATAATATTTTGGCTGCGGTATTAACCGCAGGTATTTTGACCGCTTGTGGTGGCGGCGCGGGTGCCGGCA
Source organism: uncultured Neisseria sp. (assembly GCA_937919795.1). GTDB lineage: Bacteria > Pseudomonadota > Gammaproteobacteria > Burkholderiales > Neisseriaceae > Neisseria. The sequence goes on along the minus strand of CALFOA010000238.1, from coordinate 5,385 downwards.
GTGCCAAAGGCCCGATTTCTGAGGAACGCACCACCGCTTTTAAAACCATGATGCCTGAATATTCCGCTATGGGCAAAATGGTAAAAGGTGATGAAACTTATAATGTGGATCAGTTTAAAGCGGCCGCCGCTACTTTCAGCGAAAACGCGCGCAAACCGTTTGATCATTTTGCCAGCGACCCGCAGGGTAACGGCGATTCATTGCCGTCGGTATGGGAAAAACCGACTGAGTTTAACGCCGAGCGCGATAAGTTTCTGGCGGCGGTGGATGATTTGAATACCAAAGCGCAAGCCGGTAATCTGGAAGAAATTAAAGTGGCTTACGGCAATGTCGGTGCCAGCTGTAAATCCTGCCACGATGCGTTCCGCAAACCGAAATAAGTGTTTGTTGATTTTATATGAAAAAGCCCGCTTTTATAGAAGCGGGCTTTTTGTCTATGCCTGTCTGAAAAAAAGGAACATCATATTCGGCTTGGCCGAGTATCCCGTCATTACTTCAGCAGCGCAAAGATATTCGGGTCAAGCCCGAGTATGACGAGAGATGGGTAGGATTTTTTTAAAAACAATACTGACGAAATCTTTCAGACAGGCATGACTGTACTCAAAATGCCTGTCTGAAAAGTTATAGCGAAAGCACTAAAAAACTGATACGGCGTTATCTCACCTTGTCGTACTATCTGTACTGTCTGCGGCTCGCTGCCTTGTATCAATTCTTTATTACTTTCGCTATATATCAACGCTTCTCGTGCTTGCGTATCAACCAAACTGCCAATATCGCAAAAATGGTAGTCGGCAGGGCGGCGGTGAGGAAAGGGGGGATGCCGTAAAGTTGGCTGGTGAAGCTGAACAGGCGGCCGGCGAAGTGGAAGGCCAGCCCCAGGCAGATGCCGAAAAACAGTTTCAAGCCCATATTGCCTTGGCGGGTGGATTGCGGAGTAAACGCCAGCGCCACCAAAGCCATCACCACCGCGGCGATGGGGTAGAAAAATTTACGCCACCAAGCAATTCGATAGGCTTGCACTTCCTGATGGTTGGCTTTCAGGTGGCTGATGTAACTGGTGAGCGAGGTGAGCGACATTTGATTGGGGTCGACCAGCAATACATCCAGCAAGTTCGGCTTCATATTGGTTTGCAGCGTTTCTTCGGCGCGGGTTTCTACCCTCACGCGGTCGGCTTCCAACAGGCTGCGGCGCACGTTTTTCAACTGCCAACTGCCGTTTGCTTGAACCACGGCGGAATCGGCATGCCATTGGGCGGTCAGCCGGAAATCGTCGTTGTGTTGGAAAATGGTGATGCCGTGCAGCGAGCGGTCGGGCAGCATTTCTTTGATATTGATGATGTCGTGCTGCTCTTTTACCCACAAGCCGCCGTTGCCGGTGCTGATTTTGCCTTCGATGGCGCCGGCTTTCATATTGGCGGCATAACGGCTGGCGGCGGGCGCGCCCCATTCGCCGGTGAATACGGTGAGCGCGGCGAAAATCAGGCCGAAGCCCAGCAGGATGCGGATGATTTCGCCGGTGCTCATGCCGCTGGTTTTGATCACGGTTAATTCGCTGCGGGCGGCCAGTTGCGAGAGCGCCAGCAAGCCGCCGATGAGTACCGCCAGCGGCAGCAGTTCATAAACGCGCGAAGGAAGCTGCAATAACACATATTGCATCATTTTGGCGCCGGTATAATTGCCTTTGCCGACATCGCCGATTTCGTTCATCACATCGAAGAAGCTGTATAAGGCCAACAGCGCGAGCAGGGCATACAGCGTCATCACCGAAAGCTGGGTAATCAGGTAGCGGGGGATCAGTTTCATTTGCTGCCGCCTTTCAATGCGCTGAAGAAGGGTTGCGCGGGCATACTGCGCACCCGCAGCAGCACCACGATGGCGGCAATCATCAATAAGTGCATCGGCAACAGGCCGACCCAGAAATTCAGTTGGCCGTTCATCACGGCGTTGCGCAGGAAAGTTTGGCCGTTTTGATAAATCAGGAAGAAACCGATGGCAATCAAGATATTATAAGTGTGGCCAGTGCGCGGGTTGAAATACGAGAGCGGAATCGCCAGCAGGCTCAAAATCAACACCGAAATCGGCAGCGATAAACGCCATAATAATTCACCTTGATATTCCGGCTTGCTGCTGCCGAATAAATCGGCGGTGGGGATGGTTTTGCGGCTGTCGATGGCGTTGACCACTTTGGGGGTGACGCTGATGACCAGGCTTAAGTGTTTAAACGATACTTCGTTGAAATCGGCTTGGCCGGGAATGCCGTTGTAGCGGTAGCCGTTGCTCAATTCCAGCGTACGTTTGTTGTCGGCCAGCGAGAAAGTGCCTTCTTTGGCAAACACCACGCTTTCGCGGCCTTTGTCGTCCACTTCGCGCAGAAACAGGTTTTTCATGATGCCCGAATCGGTATCGAAGGTTTCGACGAAATACACCCGGTCGTCGCGGCTGCCCAGATTGCGGAATACCCCGGCTTCTACCAAGGAAAGCTGTTGTTTTTGCTTGAGGATTTCGGCAAACTCGCGGCTGCGCAATTCCGCCCACGGCAATACCGAAAGCTGGATGATGGCGGTGAGCACGGCAAACGGCACGGCAAATTGCAGTACCGGCCGTATCCATTGTTTGAGCGAGAGGCCGCTGGCCAGCCAAATCACCATTTCGTTATCGCGCCAATAGCGGGTGAGTACGGTGAGGGTGCTGATAAAAGCGGTTAACACCAATAGCAGCGGGGTCATGCCCAGCGTCCAGAAACCGATTAAGGCGGCGACCGCATCTACGGCGACCCGGCCGCTGGCGGCGCGCCCCAGCAGATTAATGGCTTGAGTCGATACCAAGATTGCCAGCAGCACGATAAAAATGCCGATGGCGGTGTAGGTAAGCTCTTTAATGAAATTGCGTTGGTAGGTCATATCCGGGGTTTCAGTCGGCTGTGAATGTGCGTACAATCAAGACCGAAAAGGTTGATTACAGTTCAGACAGGCATCAATAAAATATATGCCTGTCTGAAAAATAATTCAGGAGACAGAAAACGTGGAATTTAGCATAAAAGCCGGAAAATTGCAGCCAGCACAAGCAGCTGCGCTGTATGTTTGCACTAACGCCTGCCCGTGTTCGACAGATCATGCCGATGAAACCGTGAAGTTGTTGTGCGGCGGTTTGGAAGAAAAACAAAGCTTCGCCGAAGCCAAAACCTTGCAAAACGGCAGCCTGCAAGCGGTTGCGGTTTTGCGTTTGCAAGACACCACCCGCGCGGCAGTAGAAAAAGCCGCAGCCGAAGCGGCCAAATGGGCGCAAGGCCAGCTGCAAGTGGAAATTGACTTGAGCCGTTTAAGCGGTGCCGAAGCCGCCTTATTGGTGGAAGTATTAACGCTGGCAATCGGCCAAGCGGTGTACCGTTTCGAGCGTTTCAAAAAAGAAGCCAAACCGGCCAAGTTGCAGCAAGTGGCATTTTATCTGCCGCAAGATTCGGCGGCTGCCGAAGAAGCGCTGCGCATCGCTCAAGCACTCAATTACGGCATGAATTTGTGCAAAGACTTGGGCAACACCGCGCCCAACGTCTGCACCCCCGCTTTTTTGGCGCAAACCGCCAAAGCAGAAGCGGAACAAGCCGGTGCAACCGCCAAAATTCTGGAGCAAGACTATATCCGCGACAACATGGGTTCGTTTTGGTCGGTGGCCAAAGGCAGCGTAGAAGCGCCTTATCTGATTGAACTGAATTATCAGGGCGCGGCCGACAAAAACGCCGCACCGCTGGTGTTGGTCGGCAAAGGCATCACCTTTGATACCGGCGGCATTTCGCTGAAACCCGGCGAAGCGATGGACGAAATGAAATACGATATGTGCGGTGCCGCCAGCGTGATTGGCGCATTCGTGGCCGCCGTGCGCGCCAAGCTGCCGATTAACCTGATTGCCGTGGTGCCCACTTGCGAAAACATGCCCGATGCCGGTGCCAGCAAACCGGGTGATATTGTTACCGCCATGAACGGCACCACCATCGAAATCCTCAACACCGATGCCGAAGGCCGCCTGATTCTGTGCGACGCGCTCACTTACGTCGCCCAATTCAAACCACAAGCGGTGGTGGACGTGGCCACCCTTACCGGCGCCTGCATCATTGCACTCGGCCACACCGCCAGCGGCCTGTTGGGTAACGATCAGGAATTGGTGGATAAACTGTTGAGCGCTTCCCGCACGGTAAACGACAAAGCATGGCAGTTGCCGCTGTTCGACGAATACAAAGAGCAGTTGAAATCCAATTTTGCCGATCTGCAAAACATCGGCGGCCGACCGGCCGGTACCATCACCGCCGCCGCTTTCCTCGCTCATTTCGCCGAAGATTACAAATGGGCGCATTTGGACATCGCCGGCACCGCATGGCAATCCGGCAAAGACAAAGGCGCCACCGGCCGACCGGTTCCGCTGTTGCTGCAATTTCTGCGCGACGCCGCGGTGTAAAGCAAAACGGAAACACACACGATGCCCAAGGTTACTTTCTATACCCACGTTGCCAAACGCGAGCCGTTTATCAACCGCCTTTGCCGCCGCGCAGCCGCCGAAGGGCGGGTGTTGCTGTGGCTGGCGGATGAAGCAGAAAGCGTGCGGATAGATCAAGACTTATGGCGCGAACCGCCGGAAAGCTTTCTGCCGCACGAATTCTGGCAACCGCCCGCCGCCTACCCGGCCGATGTGCCGGTGGTGCTGGCGGCGGGGAATGAACTGCCGGAATTGGCCGCGGGCATTGTGGTGCTGAACAGTTCCGATTTATTTTGGTGCGACGCCCCTCAGCCGCCGCAACGGGTGTTGGAAATCGTCGGCGACAGCTTGGAAGACCTAGCCGCCGCCCGCGACCGCTTCCGCGCCTATCGGGCGAGCGGGTTTGAAATTGAGCATTACAATATGCAGGGAAAAGGCTGAAATACAGTTTTTTCTGTATAAACAGCCGGATAAGCTAACACCCAATGGATCAGCCCGATTTTTTCGCCATCCCCAGCCCCTGTATAGGGGTATGCAAGGTTAATAGCAAAGGCTATTGCCACGGATGTTTGCGCAGTCGGGAAGAGCGACTTTACTGGTTGCAGATGAACGACGACCAAAAACACCAAGTGATGCGCCTGATTGCCATGCGGCGCAAAAAATGGGAACAGGTGTTGTGGGAACGCAATCAGTTGCCGGAAGACGAACCGCAGCAGGAAGGTTTGGATTTTGATTGATTAAGTTTTGAGTTGATTAAATGCCTGTCTGAAAAATACTTTTCAGACAGGCATTCTTTTACTGCGCGGATACCGTTCCAACAAAATTACGTTATTCTACGAAATATAGTTGCTAAACTTAATAATCAGCCACCTTCGTCATACTCGGGCTTGACCCGAGTATCTTGCTTTTCAAGGGCAATGG
>CALFOA010000237.1 GCA_937919795.1 uncultured Neisseria sp. | reverse complement strand
GGAAACTTCCTTTCCTGAAAACGGTCAGATATTATAGTTCGACAAACAAAAGTGTATGTATATTTGAACGGTTGCTTCCTGCCGGTGACGGCTTTTTGTTGCAGCCGTTCAGTTCAAGTAGTCTTACATAAAATCATCCTGAAAGGATAAACAATGAATCTGCTGAAACCTTTAACCTTATTGGCAACTTCTTCTATTTTGGTGCTGACCGGCTGTGTCACCGATCCCTATACCGGCCAACAAAAAGCCAGCAAAACCGCGATGTATGGCTTGGGCGGTGCGGCGGCGTGCGGTGCCATCGGTGCCTTGACCCACGGCGGTAAAGGCGCGCGCAATGCGGCCTTGGCTTGCGGTGCAGTAGGTGCGGGCGTGGGCGGCTATATGGATTACCAAGAAGCTAAACTGCGTGAAAGCCTGAAAAATACCGATGTACAAGTTTCTCGTGAAGGCAACCAGATCAAGCTGACCATGCCGAGCGCGGTAACGTTTGCCACCAACAGCGCGACTTTAAGCTCGCCGGCCATGGATTCTTTGAACAAAGCGGCGGAAACCTTGGTGCAATATCCTGAAACCACCGTTACCGTTGCCGGCCATACCGACAGCACCGGTAATGATTCCATCAACCAGCCTCTGTCTGAGCGTCGCGCTCAATCGGTATCCGGTTACTTGGTACAGCGCGGTGTGGCGGGTTCCCGCTTGAACACTGTGGGCTATGGTTCGCGTCAGCCGATTGCGTCTAACGACAACGAAACCGGTCGTGCACAAAACCGCCGTGTGGAAATTCTGATTAACCCGACGGCTAATGCCGGTCAGGCCAATTAATCATTGGTTTGAATGTTGGATAATCAAATGCCTGTCTGAAAAAGTTTTCAGACAGGCATTTTTGATGGGTTTATTTATTTGAAGCATTTAAAATTTTTTGTTTACCCGCTTCGGTATGTGCGCTGAACTGCGCCAGCGACATATTCATCGATTCCAAACAAGGTTGCATGATGGTGGCCACCGAAGCGCTGACATGATCA
>CALFOA010000236.1 GCA_937919795.1 uncultured Neisseria sp. | reverse complement strand
GGATTTTCAACGGAATCGGCAGAAAACTGCTGTTTTGCTTTATGCAAGGCTGTTCAACCATAAATATAACAAATGCCTGTCTGAAAACCAATCAAGCGGTTCAGACAGGCATTTAAAATATCAACCGACAATGTTGTTATTCATAGCGCAAAGCATCTGCCGGGCGGGTTCTCGCTGCGCGCCAGCTCGGGTAGAGGGTGGCGAGCAAAGCCAAAAACAGTGAGAAGCCAGCCACGGTGAGCACATCGGGCAGATTCACGTCGCTGGGCAGGTAGTCGATAAAATAAATCTGCGAGTTGATCAGTTGGAAGCCGAATGTCTTCTCAAAGAAGGCCAGCACGGTACCGATATAGCTGCCGAGCAGCACGCCGACAATCACACCGAATAGGGTACCGAAGAAACCGGCGACCATGCCTTGTACGATAAACACTTTCATCACGCCGTTGGGCGATAAGCCTAAAGTACGCAAAATCGCGATATCGGCCTGTTTCTCGGTCACCGCCATCACGAGGGTGGACACCAGATTAAAGGCGGCCACCGCAATAATCAGGGTGAGGATGACAAACATCATTTTTTTCTGAAACTCTACGGTCGCAAAGAAAGAGTTGCTGGTTAAAGTCCAATCGCGCACCCACACCGAATTTTCTCGATCTTTGGGCAGTACCAAGCTGCCGGTGAAGGCGGGAGCATCCAGCGGATGAGCGAGTTTCAGGCGGATGCCGCTTACTCGGTCGCCGAAACGGTACAACTCTTGCGCATCTTTGAGGTGGGTTAAGGCTAAACCTTTATCGACTTCGAAAATGCCGGTTTTCACAATGCCGACCACGTGAAACTGGTTTAATTTAGGCTCGACATTATCGGGGTTGGCGTCGCCGGAAGGGGTAATCACCGTAATCATGCCGCCGACTTCAGCATCGAGTTGCTTGGCCAGTTCGGCACCGAGAATAATGCCGGATTCGCCGGGTTTGAGGTCGTCAAAACTGCCCTCGGTCATTTTCTGCCAGTAGTCGACTATTTTTTTCTCTTGCGCCGGTTCAATGCCGTTGATTTGCGCGCCCTGTACTTCACCGGCGTTGGCCAGCAAAGCATAGTCGGAAATATAGGGCGCATCGGCCACTACCTCGGGATTGCCGGCATAAATTTTGCGCAAATCCTGCCAAGGCTTGGTGGCATTGGGCGAGAAATAACCCAGCTCGGCATGCGGTGCGACGTTAAGCAGCTGGGTGCGGATTTCTTTCTGGAAGCCGCTCATCACCGCCAATACGGTAATCAGCGCGGCCACGCCCAAGGTGATGCCGAGAATGGAGATTAAGGTAATGAAGGATAAAAAGCCGCTGCGCTTTTTGGCACGCAGATAGCGTAGGCCTATCCAGGTTTCTAATGAAGCCATTTTTCCTTTTCAGACAGGCATAGCGCCCGTCGCATCGTGTGAAAACAAAACCCGTATTCTATCGTAAAACAGGTTAAATCGTTTTTAAGAGTGTATTTGTTTGAACGGTAAGTCATAAAATGCCTGTCTGAAAGGCAATTTATTTTCAGACAGGCATTTAGTGAAATCACTAAACAACTGCTACGGCGTTGGCTCGCCTTAGCTCAAAGAGAACGATTTTGTAAGCCGCTGAAGCGGCAACAGAATC
>CALFOA010000235.1 GCA_937919795.1 uncultured Neisseria sp. | reverse complement strand
CGTTTTCGGCATCGATAAAGGCGCAGATGCCGCCGTTTTTCTGGCATTGGGCGATGGCTTCCAAGCAGAGGGTGGTTTTGCCTGAAGATTCCGGGCCGAAGATTTCGACAATACGGCCGCGCGGCAAACCGCCCACGCCTAAGGCTAAATCCAAGCTCAACGAGCCGGTGGAAATGACTTCTAAATTTTCATCTTGATGGCTGCCGTCCATCTTCATGATGGAGCCTTTACCGAAGTTTTTTTCGATTTGGGCGAGGGCGGCGGCTAGTGCTTTACTTTTTTCGTCGGACATAGGGTTCTCGTATTGCGGTTGCGTAACAAAAAGATGCTGCGGATTATCGCATATCTCGATTGTTTTGGGTTCAAAATGTATCAATGAAAATGCCTGTCTGAAAACCAGTTGATAAGTTTTCAGACAGGCATTGATGTCGTTTTATATCGATATTAAGTGCAATTAAGCGCGTTTGCGGAACTCGCCGGTGCGGGTATCGATTTCGATTTTGTCGCCGTTCTCGATGTAAGACATCACTTGGATTTCGGTGCCGCCAACCAAACGTGCAGTTTTCATCACTTTGCCTGAAGTGTCGCCTTTAACGGCAGGCTCGGTGTATTCCACTTCGCGTACGATGATGGTGGGCAGTTCTACAGAAATCGGGTTGCCTTCGTAGAAGGTCACTTCGCATTGGTCTTCCATGCCGTCTACGATGAATTTCAGCGCGTCGCCGATGTTTTCGGCTTCGATTTCGTATTGGTTGAACTCTTCGTCCATGAATACGTACATCGGATCGGCAAAGTAGCTGTAAGTACAGTTTTTGCGCGACAGCACGACTACGTCGAATTTGTCGTCGGCTTTATAAATGCTTTCGGTGGCGGCGCCGGTGAGCAGGTTTTTCAGCTTCATGCTCACTTTGGCGGAAGAGCGACCGCCTTTGATGTATTCGGTTTTTTGAACCACCATCGGCTCGCTGCCGACCATAAATACGTTGCCTGAGCGCAGTTCTTGTGCGGTTTTCATTTAAATCAATCTCACTAGGTTTGTTGGCAAAAATAACAGGCTATTTTAACTTATCTTCAATAAAATTGGCTAGCCTTTCCGTGGCGCTGCTTTGTGAAAAGAGGTAATTGCGCCACGCTTGCGCGGCGTTTTGCCAAGCGGATGAATGCCGAGCCAAGCTTTGCCAGGCGGCCAGTCGTTCGGTTTCTGATAATTCGAGCACGCCGTTTAAATCGTCCGAAAGCGTTTGGTGGGCGGCAGCAACGGCGGCATCAAAATGCTGATAAACCAGTGGCCAGAAGGCGTGCAGCTTTTCATGATGCGCTTGTTCTTCTTGCGGATAAATGTGCCAGAAAAATGGTTTGCCGGAAAACTGGGCACGCACAAAGCTGTCTTCGCCGCGAACAACCAAGCCGTCGCACAGGGTAAGCAAGCGGTCGAAATCGTGTTGCGGCAGAAAGGGGATGCGGATCAATTGCAGATTGTCCAACATATAAACCTCGCCGTTTTGCTGCAAGGCATCGGGCGCGATGATGCCGTCTTCGCGCAGGCTGCGGATAATCGGTTCGGACGCAATCAATAAGCGCATCGGTTCACCGTGTTGCCGCCACATTTTCAGCCAACGTGCCCATGCCGAGCTGTGATAGCCGAACAGCAGCCATTCCGGCGCATCTTTTGGCGGCAGCATCAGTTTTTGGCGCAAGGCATCGTGGTCGGGCAATGCGCTGAGCGTGGAATAATGCTGTTCGCACAATAAGCCGCCGTCTGCTTCGCTAAAGCCCATCAACCAGAAATATTTCTGCACGCCATTGGCTTGCGGCGAGGGTTTTGCGTGCATGGCGCGCGCCCAAGGCTCGGCGCTCAGATATTCCCAGTTGAGCCAAACCGGCTGCTGTTGGCGGATGATATCCAGCACCGCGGGCGGCAAGTCGCAGGCGAAGGTTTCGATGACTAAATCGGGAGCGGGCGCAGCGGCTAAATCTTCGGCTGAAACCCCGGCCTGCCAGCGGTGCAGGTGAACCGATTGATGGGTGCAGGGCAGTGCAGGTAAGGGTGGCGCGAGCGGGGCGAGAGCTTGTTCATCGTCCAACCACAAATGTACTTGCCAGCCCCATTCATGCGCCAAAATCTGCGCCAGCCGCCAGCTCACGCCGATATCGCCGTAATTATCGATTACGGTGCAGAATAGCCAGCAGCTGCGCGGGCGATGGGTTTTTAGAGATGATGTATACATAACCGGTTCTAATTGTTTGAGGAATAAGGTTTACCATTCGAAAGGTTTTTGTCAAGCCGGAAAAACTGAATTTCTTTACTATTATCCACATCAGAACAAATCAGGAAATTCTGGTTTGAAAATATTTTTCATGCTAGGCTTGACAAGTGATGATGTTATTTAACTTTATGATTTTTAATCTATTTATTAAAAGCCTATTTTTTGTGCAATGAAAGGCTTACCCCCGATTTTAAGGGGAAAATCCAACTATCCCCCAACTCTTCCACATAGTTATCCACAGCTTTTGTGGGTAAGCCGGCAAAGCCTGAACAGGCGGGGATTTGCTGGAAATTTTGAAAAACAGTCAGAATATTTTTTCAGCTTGGCTGGGATTTTTTACATTTAAAAAGTGCCGGCCGCCCTCGAAAATGCCTGTCTGAAAAGTTTTGTTCAGCCCATAAAGTTGAGGCTTATTTTCAGCTTATTGCATCGGCTTTTGTGCTAAAATACGCGGATATTTTTTCAGAGAATTTCAAAGTCGACAACATGACTTCCCATATCGATTCGCAATTTGCCAAAGAAACCCTTCCCATCAGCTTAGAAGACGAGATGCGTCGCAGCTACCTCGATTACGCCATGAGCGTGATTGTCGGCCGCGCGCTGCCCGACGTGCGCGACGGCTTAAAGCCGGTGCACCGTCGTGTGCTGTTTGCCATGCACGAGCTGAAAAACAACTGGAACAGCGCTTATAAGAAGTCAGCCCGTATCGTCGGCGACGTAATCGGTAAATACCACCCGCACGGCGACTTGGCCGTTTACGACACCATCGTGCGGATGGCGCAGGATTTTTCCATGCGCTATGTATTGGTAGACGGCCAAGGTAACTTCGGTTCGGTAGACGGCGACGGCGCCGCGGCCATGCGTTATACCGAAATTCGCATGGCGAAAATCGCCCACGAAATGCTGGCCGACATCGAAGAAGAAACCGTTAATTTCGGCCCCAACTACGATGGCAGCGAGCACGAGCCGCTGGTGTTGCCCACCCGTTTCCCTGCTTTGCTGATTAACGGCTCTTCCGGTATCGCGGTGGGTATGGCCACCAATATCCCGCCGCATAATCTGCCCGATACCATCGATGCCTGTCTGAAACTTTTGGCTGAGCCGGAAACCGACATCGAAGAGTTAATCCACATCATCAAAGCCCCCGATTTCCCCACCGGCGCGACCATTTATGGCTTAAGCGGTGTGCGAG
>CALFOA010000234.1 GCA_937919795.1 uncultured Neisseria sp. | reverse complement strand
CGCCTTTGATAATAGGCACTTTAACGGTCTGGCCTTCAGCAGGGGTGATTTCTGCCGCGGCGAATTTATCCATGTCACGTCCTGATTTGCTGCCGCATAGTCCCAGTGCTTTACTGAAAGCGGCTGTCAGCGGAAAACTGACGGTAAATTCGTTATGGGCTTCGATCAGCTCGTGCGTATAGCGTGAGTGACGTACCATTACGGTAAAAACAGGTTTGCCCCAAATATTGCCCAGCGCTCCCCAGCCAATCGTCATCGTATTGTGTCTGCCGCCTGCGGCAGTAGTAAGAAAAGCACCCTTCGCCAAAACCTTTAAAATAGTTTCCGCATGGTCGAAAGCGTTGATATTTTGCATAGCTGTCACACTCCTTCTACTATTATTATAATCGCTTTTGTGTGACAATGCTGTAAATTTGGCGAAAACAGGCATTGAAGCCAGGTGAAAATATTCAAATAGAGATCGATTGACAGTGCAAAAGAAATAAATTAAACAAGGCGGGTTTATTTTTTTGCCGCGGCAGTTGCTGAAGCAAAGCGGTATATGATGGATATTATAGAAGTATAGGACAATTTGTGATATAATATATCCGATTTATTGCATATAATGAAGAACATTTATCATAGGAAGGTGAAAAAATGAAGGTCACGACCAAAGATGTAGAATACATCGCCCAGCTTTCCCGTTTGACTATTCCTGAGGGTGAAATGGAAAAATTCACGGAACAGTTCAATCAGATCCTCAATCCGCCTCAGACATTGAGAGATGATTTTCCTGATTCACTTGACGGGAGGATATTCTCTCTTGATGATGAAAAAAATAATACAAAAAATCAAGCAAATAATGAATGATATTTTGGTTATGGCCATCATATTCGGAGCCTTTAGTATCTTTGACTATGTGATTAGAAGCTATTATTCAGATATTGAGCAAGAGGCAATAAAAAATATTGAAGCGGCGATAGAGCAATCGCAAATTAAGGTGAATACACAATCCAAAGAAACCCGAGGAAATAGAACCACCCGTATTTATGAACTTGAAGCCTTGCCCTCTTATGAAAAAAACAAAGCCCACCAACTGCTCGATAATTTAACTGCTCGCGGTTACCACGGGGAATATCCTGATCAGATTTCAGGTGAAGAATGGCGATATTCTCTATGCAGATATGGTGAACACCTTATTTTATATAGCTATCATCACAACTTTTCTTTGACTTGGGAATATCCCAGCGGGCTTTGTGAATAAAACAATGCCTGTCTGAAAGTAATCTTTCAGACAGGCATTTCACCCTTCACAGATTATTCAAACCCCTCAAGCCGCGTCATCAAAACCGCTGTGGCGCAATAAAGCATCGATTTGCGGTTCGCGGCCGCGGAAGGCTTTGAACGATTCCATCGCGCTGCGTGAGCCGCCCATGGCGAGGATTTCGTTCCAGAAACGCGCGCCGGTGGCTTTTACATCGTCGCTCTCTTCAAAGGCGGCGTAGGCGTCGGCGCTCAACACTTCCGCCCAAGCGTAGCTGTAATAGCCTGCGGCATAACCGCCGGCGAAGATGTGGCCGAAGCTGTTGGCAAAACGGTTGAAGGCGGGCGGTTGTACTACCGCTACTTCGCGGCGCACCTGTTGCAGGGTTTCCGCCCAACCGGCCAATTTGGCGGCTTCGCTTTCGCTGTAAATCAGCATATCAAACAAGCCGAATTCCATTTGGCGCACGATAAACATACCGCGCTGGAAGTTTTTGGCGGCCACCATTTTGTCGAACAATTCGCGCGGCAGCGGGCGACCGTTTTCTTCGTGCGCCGACATTTCGGCCAGCACGTCATATTCCCACACGAAGTTTTCCATAAACTGGCTGGGCAGTTCCACCGCATCCCATTCCACGCCGTTGATACCGGATACGCCCAACTCGTCACCGCGGGTAAGCAGGTGGTGCAGGCCGTGGCCGGCTTCGTGGAACAGGGTGATGATTTCGTCGTGCGACAGGTGCGCTTCTTTGCCGTTCACCGGCGGGGTGAAGTTGCACACCAAATAGGCCACCGGGGTTTGTACCTGGCCGGCTTTGTCGTCGGCAAGGAAACGGCGACGGCCGCGGTAATCGTTCATCCACGCTCCGCCGCGTTTGCCTTCGCGGGCATACAGATCCATGTACACACCGCCGATGATGCCGCCGCCTTTTTCCAGCTCGTAATAGCGCACATCGGGGTGCCACACGGCCACTTTTTTCTCGATAAAGTTCACGCCGTACAAGCGGTGGATTTGGGCGAACAATCCGGCCAGCACGCGGCCGGCGGGGAAGTATTTTTTCACTTCGGTTTCGGAGAAAGCATATTTGGCTTCGCGCAGTTTTTCGCTGGCGTAGCTCAAATCCCAGGCCTGCGGCTCGCTGATGGCGAGTTTTTCACGGGCAAAGGCTTGCGCTTCGGCCAGGTCTTTTTCGGCAAACGGCTTGGCGCGCTTGGCCAAATCGTGCAGAAAATCGAGCACTTGCGCGGGCGTTTCAGCCATTTTGGTGTACAGCGACAGCTCGGCGTAATTGGCGAAACCGAGCAGGCGGGCTTCTTCCAAGGCGATTTCGAGGCGGCGGGTGATGTTGCCGGTGTTGTCCCAATCGGCATTGCCGAATTCGCTGGCGCGGGTCACATAGGCGCGATACATATCAGCGCGCAGTTCGCGGTCGTCGGCATACTGCATCACCGCCAGATAATGCGGCATTTGCAGGCCGATTTTATAGCCGCTTTTGCCTTCGGCTGCGGCGGCCGCGGCGAACATCGCCTGCGCATCTTCGGGAATGCCGGCCAAGCGGCTGTTGTCGTCCAGATAAATGGCGAAGGCATCGGTGGCATCAAGCACGTTTTGGCTGAAACGGGCGGCCAGTTGCGCGCTTTCGGTTTGCAGTTGGGCAAACTCGGCCTGCTGCTCGGCCGGTAATTCGGCACCGCTCAACACGAAATCGCGCAAATCGTGTTCCAGCTTGGTTTGGCGGGCGCTGTCGAGTTTCTCAAATTCGGGCGAGGCTTTAATCGCTTTAAAACGCTCGTAAAGCTCGATATCTTGGCCGATTTCGGTGAAAAATACGGTTACTTCGGGCATCAACGCATTGTATTCGGCACGCAATTCGGGGGTATCGACCACCGAATTTAAGTGCGCCACCACGCCCCAAATGCGGCCGACCCGCTCGGTGATGTCGGTGAGCCGTTCCACCGTATTCAGCCAAGTGGCTTGCGGCTGCTGCTTGATGCCGGCAATCGCACGGCGGGCTTCTTCCATCGCCGTCTGCATGGCGGGCTTGATGTCGGCGGTGGCAATTTCGTGATAACGCGGCTCGTCGGCCAGATTGAGTAATACGGTGTTTTGCATATAGATTCTCGCTGGGTGTGTGGATTCGGTACGGCTAATGCCTGTCTGAAAAAATTTAATACATCCTATCATAAGGATAGGGGGTTACAGATTGAGTTTGCCTATAACCATGTTTCAGACAGGCATTACATTCAATTCAAAAATAGATAAGGCCATTTCTCAACATTTCACCCCCTTTATGCCGATAAAAAACGGGGCGCTTTTACACGCCCCGTTTAAGCTATCCTATTTTCCGGCTACTTATTTTTCCACCACCCGCAACCAACTCTCTACCCAACGCTGGCGATGTGCCTGAATATCGACCTCACTCGGATTGTTGCTAAAACTCGGCTGTTCGGCAAATTGAAACGACGGCGGCAGCGGCGTGCCTTTTACCGCCGGATACACCCACATCGTTTCCGGAATCGCTTTTTGCACCTCGCCATGTTGTAGGTATTGTACCAACTTGGCCGCCAATTCCGGCTCTGCCGCGCCCCTCAACACCGCCACCCCTTCCACTTGACGGAACACCCCGCCTTGCAGAAACAGATTGCCGGTAGGCGGTTCGCTGTATTTGCCTTTGCTGAAGAACACTTCCGCCGCCGGGCTCGTGGCATAGCTCACCACCAAAGGCCGTGCGCCGCCGTTTTGGCTGAACTCGGTGTAATAAGCCGCATTCCAATCCGGCGTAATCTTCACGCCGTTGGCGCGCATTTTGCCCCACCAAGCCAGCGCTTGCTCTTCGCCCATCTCATGAATATTGGCCGCCAGAAAGCCCAAACCAGGGCCGGACGTGGCCGGGCTGGGCACCACCAACAAATCTTTATAAGCCGGCGTAGCCAAATCATCCAGCGACTTGGGCAGCGCCAGTTGGTTTTTGGCAAACCAAGCTTTGTCGTAATTCAACACCACATAGCCGTAATCCACCGCCAGCGCGCCGTATAAAGGCGCTTCCGTTTCGGCACTCGCTGGCTGGTTATCAGCCAAAATACCCGCTTCCCGTGCCTTGGCCGAAGTGGTGTTGTCCAAACCAAACACCGCATCCGCTACCGGTTTGGCACGACTTAAAATCAACTTATTTACCAACTCGCCGCCGCCGCCCACTTTAATAATATTCACCTTGGCATGGTTTTCTTGTTCAAATTTGGCAATCAACGGCTGCGGCAATTCAAACGATTTGTGTACCGCCAACCGCACCTCTTTCAGCGGCTTTTTCTGTTCCGACGATTGTTCCGCCGGCGAGCAGGCCGCCAACAAAACCACACCCATGGCTAAAAATACCCTACGCTTCATTGTTGTTTTCTCCAGCATTTTGTAAGATGCAGCATCTTAATAACGTAAGCCACTATTTTGCGGCAAAATTTCCATGCCTATCTCTACCGTTTGGTTATTCGATTTGGATAACACCTTGCATCATGCCGATGCCGGCATCTTCCAACTGATCAATCGCCACATGACCGACTATCTGGCGCAAAAACTGCAATTAAATCATGACGAAGCCTCGCACCTGCGCCAAGATTACTGGCACCGCTACGGCGCCACACTGGCCGGTTTGCAGCAGCACCACCCCGAAGTCGACATTCACGACTTTTTACGGCAAAGCCATCCTTTAGAGCCGATATTAGCCGCTTTAAAACCGATGAGCGGTATTTTGGAAACCTTACCCAATTTGCATGGTCGAAAAGCTATCTTCTCGAATGCGCCCTCTTTTTACGTTGCGGCGCTGGCTTCAGCGATGCAACTGAACGCCCATTTCGAGACGCTGCTGGGCACCGACGATTTTGGCCTGTGTTACAAACCCGCCGACCAAGCCTATTTAACCGTTTGTCGCATACTGAAAACCCAACCGGCAGACTGCATTATGATTGACGACAGCGCCGATAATCTGCATGCAGCCAAGAAATTGGGGATGCAGACTATCTGGTTTGGCCAGCAAAGCCACGATTTGCCATTCGTTGATTTCGCCGCAAAAGATTTTGCCGCTCTGCGACACTGGGCTCAGGAGCACAACTTAGCTTCTCGGGATCCGGTGCTTTCTTAACAGCAGCCGCTATCCTGCGTTACTATTATACCCCTGAAAATCAACTCCATCGTAAAGGAATTTTATGCGCCATCTCGTCTTTGCCCTACTGGCCGCTACCGTCATCAGCGGTTGCTCGTGGGAAACCTATCAAAATGCCGAAGGCCACACTTCATTACGCCAAAAATACCCGCAAGGTACACCTGTAGTTTATGAAGACGGCACTTATTCCCGCAATATGCGCAACAACCAGTTCCGCCCCGAACAACACGCGGTGATGCCGCAAGGGCAACCGGAATCCGTGCGTGGCGCCCGCTGGGGAAAACCGGCTGATCCCAATACTGTCGGCCAATAAAACAAACAATATTATCTTTATCTCATTTGAAATCGGAATTCTCTCTATATGAATACCAATCTGCATATCGTGATTCTTGCTGCGGGCAAAGGTACCCGCATGTATTCCAAACTGCCTAAGGTGTTGCACCAAATCGGCGGCCAGCCCATGGTCGAGCGCGTGATTGATACCGCGCAGAGCCTGAACCCCGAAAGCATCAGCGTGATTATCGGCCACGGCAAAGAAATGGTGCTGGAGCAAGTGAAACGTGATGTAAATTGGGTAGAACAAACCGAACAATTGGGTACCGGCCACGCCGTGAAAATGGCGTTGCCGTATCTGCCTGCCGATGGCCGCACCTTGGTGCTGTACGGCGATGTGCCGCTGATTGATCAAGAAACCCTGCAAGCCCTGCTGGATGCCGCCGGCAACGAAGTTGGCCTGCTGACCGACGTTCCTGCCGACCCCACCGGCCTCGGCCGTATCATTCGCGAAGGCGAGAAAGTGGTGGCGATTGTCGAAGAGAAAGATGCCGACGCCGCGCAAAAAGCGGTACGCGAAATCAATACCGGCATCTTGGTATTGCCCAATGCCAAACTGGAAGGCTGGTTAAACAGCTTAAGCAGCAACAATGCCCAAGGCGAATACTATCTTACCGACCTGATTGCACTGGCCAACAACGACGGTATTGCCGTTCACCCCGTGCAAGTAGCGGCTTCTTATATGGCTGCCGGCGTCAACAATAAACTGCAACTGGCCGAATTAGAGCGTATTTTCCAAGGCAACCAAGCCGAAGCGCTGCTGAAAGCCGGCGTAACCCTACGTGATCCCGCCCGCTTCGATTTACGCGGCAAGCTGCAACACGGCCAAGACGTGATTATCGATGTGAACTGCGTATTCGAAGGCAATGTGGTGTTGGGTGACAACGTCGAAATCGGCGCCAACTGCGTGATTAAAAACGCCACCATCGCCGACGGCACCGTGATTCAACCCTTCTCCCATTTAGAAGGCTGTGAAGTCGGCAAAAACGCCGCCATCGGCCCCTTTGCCCGCTTGCGCCCGAACGCCCGCTTGAGCGACGAAGTGCACGTCGGCAACTTTGTCGAAGTGAAAAACACCGTGATGGGCGTCGGCAGCAAAGCCAACCACCTCACCTACTTGGGCGACGCCGAAATCGGCAGCAAAACCAATATCGGCGCAGGCACCATCACCTGCAACTACGACGGCGTGAACAAACACAAAACCGTGATTGGCGACAATGTATTCATTGGCTCCGGCAGCATGATCGTGGCTCCGGTTTCCATCAGCCGTGGCGCCACCACCGGTGCCGGCAGCGTGATCACCAAAGATTGCCCTGAAGACACATTGGTACTGGCTCGTGCCCGTCAAACCATCATCGAGGGTTGGATACGCCCTAAAAAAGAAGATAAAAATAAAGCTTGAATCTGAGCTTAGCTTTCCCTTCAGGCCTGTCTGAACGTCAGCGGCCTGATTTATTTGCAAACCCTTGATACTAAGGAACTTATATGTGCGGTATCGTCGGCGCCATTCGCGCCAACCATAATGTAGTCGATTTTTTAACTGACGGTCTTAAACGTCTCGAATACCGAGGCTACGACTCTTCCGGTATTGCTGTTGAAGTAGACGGCAAAATCAAACGCGTTCGCCGTGTTGGCCGCGTACAATTGATGGAAGATGCAGCCAAAGAAAAAGGCCTGTTCAGCCACATCGGCATCGGCCACACCCGTTGGGCCACCCACGGCGGTGTAACCGAGCCGAACGCTCACCCCCATATTTCAGGCGGCCTGATTGCCGTGGTACACAACGGCATCATCGAAAACTTTGAAGAAGAACGTGCCCGCCTGCAAGGCTTGGGCTACGAATTCGAATCGCAAACCGATACCGAAGTAATCGCCCACAGCGTCAAACACGAATATACCCAAAACGGCGGTAATCTGTTTGAAGCGGTGAAATCCGCTACCAAAAACTTCCACGGCGCGTATGCGATTGCCGTGATTGCGCAAGACAACCCCAAAGAAATGGTGGTTGCACGCATGGGTTGCCCGCTTCTGATCGCCTTGGGCGACCAAGAAACCTTCATCGCCTCCGACGTTTCTGCCGTGATTGCCTTTACCCGTAAAATCGCTTACTTGGAAGACGGCGACATCGCCATCTTGAGCGCCAACGGTATCGATACCTTGATCGACAAAACCGGCAACCCTGCCGAGCGCAGCGTGCGCGTATCCGAGTTGTCACTGGCTTCTTTGGAACTCGGCCCGTACAGCCACTTTATGCAAAAAGAAATCCACGAGCAGCCCAAAGCCATCGCCGATACCGCAGAAGTGTTCCTCGACGGCGGTTTCGAGCCGGAAAACTTCGGTGAAAACGCACGTGCTGTACTCAACGATATCAACAGCATCAAAATCCTCGCCTGCGGTACTTCTTACTACTCTGCCCTCACCAGCAAATACTGGCTGGAAAGCATTGCCAAGATTCCGACCGACGTGGAAATCGCCAGCGAATACCGCTACCGCGATGTAATTGCCGATCCCAAGCAATTGATCATCACCATTTCCCAATCCGGCGAAACCTTGGATACCATGGAAGCGCTGAAATACGCCCAATCGCTTGGCCAAAAACACAGCCTGTCAATTTGTAACGTAATGGAATCCGCGCTGCCGCGTGAAAGCGAACTGGTACTGTACACCCGTGCCGGCGCCGAAATCGGCGTAGCGTCTACCAAAGCCTTCACTACCCAATTGGTGGTATTGTTCGGCTTGGCGGTAACCATCGGCAAAATGCGCGGCCATGTCAGCGATGAGCAGGCACACGCCTACATCGAAGAATTGCGCCAACTGCCGGGCAGCATCCAGCACGTATTGAATCTGGAACCGCAAATCGCCGCTTGGGCACAGAAATTCGCCAAGAAAAACAGCTCACTGTTCCTCGGCCGCGGTATCCACTACCCGATCGCCCTCGAAGGTGCGTTGAAACTGAAAGAAATCACCTACATCCACGCCGAAGCCTATCCGGCCGGTGAGCTGAAACACGGCCCGCTGGCTCTGGTAGACGAAAACATGCCGGTGGTGGTGATTGCACCGAACGACAACCTGCTCGACAAAGTGAAAGCCAATATGCAGGAAGTCGGCGCACGCGGCGGCGAATTGTTTGTGTTCACCGATTTGGACAGCAACTTCAACGAAGGCGAAGGCGTACACGTAATCCGTACCCCACGCCACGTTGGTATTCTGTCGCCCATCGTGCACACCATTCCGGTACAGTTGTTGTCGTACCACGCCGCCTTGGCTCGCGGCACCGATGTAGACAAACCACGTAACTTGGCTAAATCGGTTACCGTAGAATAAGCGAAATTTGCTTAATAAAATGCCTGTCTGAAAAGGTTTTCAGACAGGCATTTTTTAAAACCTCAATATCGATCAAATATTTCTTATGTTCAGTTCAATTGATTAATAAACTCGCTTGGCACGTGTTTAATCAACCAAACATTATTCTTCGTCAGATAAAACTGAAACCCTTGCTGATACATTTCCTCTGCTTTGATTTCTAAAATCACCACTTTTCCGTATCGTTGCCCCACTTGAGTAGCAACATTTATATCACTTGATAAATGCACATAATGTCGATCGCCCGGGATTAAACCTTGTTGCAAAATAGAATCCAGAAATCGACTGGCGGTGCCATGATATAAAATGCTAGGCGGTTTTGCTTTTCTATATACTCTATATCCACCTGTTTGGTTGAATGGCCTTGTTCCGCCCGGATTTTCATACCGTCGTCCGAGATTGTGAACCGCTTCTTATCATTCTGGCTCACTACCTCATACAGCAAATGCTTATCTATGATTTCACCGTGCTGACCGGCTTTAGCTAATAATTCATCGATATCTGCCCAGCCATTGACATCCAGAGTCAATCCGATGGCTTCCGGGTGATGCCTTAAAATATAACTTAAAAACTTACTGATTTGCTTCAGTGATTTTTCCATACTTCAATCCGATGCTTGCTTATTCTTCGCGTTGGTATTCTTTAGCCTCTTGAAGCGCTAGCTTTAACCATTCATTAAAATTGGCTACGCTACCTCTATCTTCCCAGCCTGATGTAGCATACAAATGAACATAGTGGACTAACGGCTCTTCAGAACATTCTTCACCATCAAAGCACACAACATCATCAGAATCAATGCGATAAGCGAATGGAACTAACGTTCTATTAGGATACAACCTGCGTAGCGCCATTAACTTCCCATCAAATCTTGTTTGGGACTCACATAAAAACTTCCATGGATCTAAACTTGTAATATCACATTGCATAACATAATTTAAGTAAGATGCAGGAAATTTAAATTTATTCAGCACTTTATCTGTATGCAAATTTAAATGACTCATTTGAACTGTCCAATAACCGTAGCGGTAGCTATACACCTAAACGAATAATCATCGCCAAACAATTTGGGGGCATGAACACCCATTCTCTTGGTGACAGCCCCCATCGATATCAATGCCGCAACTCGCGATCAAACACCCTGCTTCAAACTGGCCTCAATAAAACCGTCTAAATCACCATCCAACACTGCTTTGGTGTTGCCAACTTCATAACCGGTGCGTAAGTCTTTGATGCGTGACGAATCGAGTACATAAGAACGGATTTGGCTGCCCCAGCCCACATCGCTCTTGCCGTCTTCCAGCGCCTGTTTTTCCTCGTTGCGTTTGCGCATTTCCAGTTCAAACAGTTTGGAGCGCAGCATTTCCATTGCGGCGGCTTTGTTGGCGTGTTGCGAACGGTCGTTTTGGCATTGCACCACGATGCCGGTCGGTTCGTGGGTGATGCGCACGGCGGAATCGGTTTTGTTGATGTGCTGACCACCGGCGCCGGAAGCGCGGTAGGTGTCGATGCGCAAATCGGCCGGGTTGATTTCCACTTCGATGCTGTCGTCCACCTCGGGATACACGAATACCGAAGAAAACGAGGTGTGGCGCTTGTTGTTTGAATCAAACGGCGAATAGCGCACTAGGCGGTGTACGCCGGTTTCGGTGCGCAGCAGACCGTAAGCATATTCGCCTTCCAGGCGGATGGTGGCGCGGTTGATGCCGGCGATTTCGCCGTCGTCTTCTTCCAGCACTTCCACTTTAAAACCTTTGCGCTCGGCATAACGCATATACATGCGCAACAACATGCCCGCCCAGTCTTCCGCTTCAGTGCCGCCGGCGCCGGCGGTGATGTCGATAAAGCAGTTGTTGGCATCGGCGGGCTGGTTAAACATCCGCTTGAATTCCAACTCGGCCATCTGCGCTTCCAGCGCCGCCACATCGTCCTGCACCGCAGCAAAACCGTCGGCATCGTTTTCCTCCACCGTCATCTCGATCAACATACGGTTGTCTTCGATGCCGCTGGCGATGTTGTCGAGCGTGAGCACGATGCCTTCGAGGATTTTGCGCTCTTTACCGATTTCCTGCGCTTTTTTCGGGTCGTTCCACAAATCCGGATCTTCGGAAAGGCCGACCACTTCCTCCAGCCGCTCTTTTTTGCCCTGATAATCCATATACACGCGGATATCGGCGCTGCGCACTTCGAGGTCGTTTAAGGTGTTGTTGAGCTGATTGATCAGTTCGGCTTCCATGATGTTCTTTTCTATCTAAATTTTAGCCGGATATTGTACTGTATCCGCATGATTTTTGCCATCGGCCGCCCTCTTTGCCTGTTTTGATTTTCCATAAAGATGACGGCGGCGGCTTTTCCGATTATCATGCCTATAACGTTTTGCCGCTTAATATACAAGGAGTGCGACCATGTACGAAGTAAACCGCAGTGTCTTCCTGCTGATTCCGCTGGATCCGTTTTGGAACTGGCTGCAATCGTTGAGCATTGATCTTTCCGAATACAGTTTGGAAGACTTACAAGCCGATGCCAATGCCTATCTGGTCAACCCTTGCGACAATGCCGACGAGGTGTGGGACGAAATCGAAGCGCGTTTCGAGGAAATTTTCGCCGCCGAGCTGGCCGACTGGTGTGAAGACGAAAGCGAGTGGCCGGATCTGCACCCCGATATTTTCAACGAGTGGTTCGATATCCAGCTCTCTACCGTGCTGACCGACCTCTCCAGCGAGCCCTTAGCGCGCGAAGCGTTCCAACCCTTTGATTTGAGCTAACGTGGCGACCACCATCCACATCCGCAGCTATCATTTAGACGGCTACGGCCATGTCAACAATGCGCGCTATCTGGAATTTCTGGAAGAAGCGCGCTGGGCGTGGTTTGAAGCCGGCGGTTTGCTGCCGCTGTTGGGCGACACCAAACTGGTGGTGGCGCGCATCGATATCCGCTACCGCCGCAGCGCCACCGAGGGCGACCGCTTAGACATCCACAGCCGCCTGAGCGACATTCAGCCGCGCCGTTTGCAGGTGTCGCAATCGATTATCCTGCAAAGTAGCGGCAAAGTCTGCGTGGAAGCCGAAGTATCGCTGATGCCGGTATTAAACGGCCGCGCCGTCAGCCTTTCCCCCGAATTACAACAACAACTCACCCTGTTACCCACTCCATGAAAAAACTGATTTCCCTAGTGGCCGTCGCCTTAATCGGCGGCCTGATTGCCTATGTATTAATCCCGAAAAACCAGCCCGCACCGGCGTTCAGCCTGCAAGATTTAAACGGCCAAACTGTCGACAACGCCTCTTTAAACGGCAAGGTCACCTTTATCAATTTCTGGTTTCCCTCCTGCCCCGGTTGCGTGAGCGAAATGCCGAAAGTGATCAAGATGTCTAACGATTACCAAGGCAAGCCGTTCCAAGTGCTCGGTATTGCGGTGCCGGTGGATCCGATTGAAAGCGTGCGCGCCTACACCGAAACCCGCCAGATGAAATTTCCGGTGATGTTCGATACCGGCAATGTGGTGAGCAAAGCGTTCAACACCACGGTGTATCCCACCTCGGTGCTGATCAACAAAAAAGGCGAAGTGCTGAAAACTTTTGTCGGCGAACCGGATTTTCAGGCGCTGTATCAAACCATCGATAGCGAAATCGCCAAAGACTAAACGCTTTGAAATGAAATTAAATGCCTGTCTGAAAAGTTTTCAGACAGG
>CALFOA010000233.1 GCA_937919795.1 uncultured Neisseria sp. | reverse complement strand
CTTCCGATCTCTTGGATTTTAAGAAACTATTTTTAATCAATTGCTTGTGAGGGTTGAGCATGGATTCCCGCCTGCGCGGGAATGACGTCAGTAGGGTAATCTAAGCGTTTAAAACTTTTTTGCAAAGGCCTATGCCTGTCTGAATAAAATAAATAAGCAAGCACATCCACATCATGACTTTATCCGACCGCTGGCTGATCCACCGCCACATTGCCCGCCAAACCGACGAGCGGCTGGCCATCGTTACCCGCACCCCGCAGCACATCCTGCTGGTGGGCGCCGATGCCGACGAAAGCCGCAGCCTGCTGGCCGCGCGTTACCCCAAAGCCGCGTTTAGCGAATACGATCCGCGTGCCGATTTTCTGCAAGCTGCGGCGGCCGGGCGTAAAAGCGGGCTGCTGGCCAAGCTGGCCGGAAAAACCGTCGCCCAACACCGGCAAGCGCTGGAAACCCCGCTGCCGCAGGCCTGCTGCGATATGCTGTGGGCGAACCTCAGCCTGATTCTGGCCGAAGAACCGACCCAAGTATTCGACAACTGGGCAAACGCGCTGCAAACCGACGGCCTGCTGTTTTTCACCCATTTCGGCATCGACAGCCTGCAAGACCTGCGCCGCCTGCTCGCCGAACAAGGCATCCGCAGCGAAGCGCCTCGCCTGTTTGATATGCACGACTTGGGCGATATGCTGTTCCACCACGGCTTCTACGACCCGGTGATGGACACCGCCAAGCTGGAACTCGACTACCGCAGCGCCGACGCCTTCTGGCAAGACATGGAAACACTGGGCTTGTGGGCGAGCCTGCGCTTTGACGACGAAGCCGCCGCCCGCCAAGCGGTGAACACCCTGTTTGCCGAACAGCGCTTAAACCGCATCGTGGTGGAAACCGTGTTCGGCCATGCGGTGAAAAAACTGCAACTGCCGGAAGGCGAAAGCCAAGTACAGTTTTTTGCCAAGCGGCCGGGTTGAGCGGATGGTCAAAACCCGCAACCGCCTTCGTCATACTCGGGCTTGACCCGAGTATCCCCAGCCAGCGGAAACAAAAAGATACTCGGGTCAAGCCCGAGTATGACGCCGTTGAAGCAAGCCGGCGAAATGTTACACAAAATCAGTATCTTATTAAAGTTAAAGCAAACACAAAGGAAACCCACCATGCGCCCCACTCTTTCCCGCCGCACGCTGTTAGCCGCAAGCGCCGCCCTGCTGTTGGCCGCCTGTTCCACCACCGATAAACCCAGCCAACCCACACCTCCGCAAACACAAGCCAAACCGCGCGCCACCATCGGCTTGGCCTTGGGCGGCGGTGCAGCCAAAGGTTTCGCCCACATCGGCGTAATCAAAGTATTGCGCGAAGCCGGTATTCCGGTGAAAGTGGTCACCGGCACCAGCGCCGGCGCCATCGTCGGCAGCCTGTACGCCTCCGGCATGTCGCCCGACCGCCTCGAATTGGAAGCCGAAATCCTCGGCAAAGCCGATTTGGTCGACCTCACCCTCTCCACCAGCGGCTTTATCAAAGGCGAAAAACTGCAAAACTACATCAACAACAAAGTCGGCAACCGCCAATTGCAACAACTGCCGATTAAGTTTGCCGCCGTCGCCACCGATTTCAACACCGGCAAAGCCGTCGCCTTCAATAACGGCAACACCGGCGCCGCAGTACGCGCCTCAGCCAGCATCCCCAACGTATTCCAGCCCACCCTCATCGGCAACCACAAATATGTAGACGGCGGCCTCTCCGCCCCGGTACCCGTTACCGCCGCACGCGGGCAAGGCGCCAACTTCGTGATTGCGGTCGACATCTCCGCCCGCCCGGCCAAGCTCAACGATTCCGGCTTTTTCTCTTATCTCGACCAAAGCCTCAACATCATGAGCGGCCCCGCGCTGGAATACCAATTGCGCCAAGCCAATGTGGTGATCAAACCGGCGGTGCAGCAACTGGGCTCAGTTGGTGGCTTCGATCAGAAAACCCAAGCCATCCGCCTCGGCGAACAAGCCGCCCGCGCC
>CALFOA010000232.1 GCA_937919795.1 uncultured Neisseria sp. | reverse complement strand
GCCGGTTGAATACAAAGCGGCCAAAAATACGTATAGTGCCGAGCGTTTTATCTGGCTGACTAAATTAAATAATCTGCGTATCCAGCATGATGGTGAAGAGCGTGCCTTAAGCGAAGATGAGCGCCGCCTGTTGCTGGACGAGCCTTATAAAAAAGCCAAACTGACTTATGCACAAGTGCGTAAGCTGTTGGATTTGCCAACGGACGCGGTGTTTAAAGGCTTGCGCTACGGTAAAAACGAAGAGGGTTTGAAAGCCGAAAGTGCTGCGCTCATGGAAATGAAGGCCTACCACAAAATCCGCCAAGTTTTGGAAAAGGCGGGTTTGAAAACCGAGTGGCAGGGCTTGGCGACGCAGCCTGAAAAATTGGATGCCATCGGCACGGCTTTTTCCGTGTATAAAACTGATGCCGATATTGCACAATATTTGGCACCATACGGTTTTCAGACAGGCATTGTGGAAACGTTACTGGCCGGATTGAGTTTCGATCGGTTTATCCAGCTTTCGCTGAAAGCATTGCAAAACATCTTGCCATTGATGGAAAACGGCGCGCGCTATGATGAAGCGTGTACAGCTGTTTATGGCGATCACTATGGTGCGAAATCGCAGAAAATCAGTGCTTTACTGCCGGTTATTCCTGCTGATGCCGTGCGCAACCCGGTGGTATTCCGCACATTGAGCCAAGCCCGTAAAGTGATTAACGAAATTGTACGCCGCTACGGTTCGCCGCAACGGGTGCATATTGAAACCGGGCGAGAAGTAGGCAAATCGTTTAAGGACCGCAGAGATATTGAGAAACGCCAAGAAGAAAATCGTAAAGAGCGGGAGCGGGCGGCCAATGAGTTTAAGGAATTGTTCTCTTATTTTGCTGGCGAACCCAAAGGGCAGGATATCTTGAAATTTCGCCTGTATAACCAGCAGCACGGAAAATGTTTGTATTCAGGTGTACCAATTGATTTAGGTCGTCTGAATGAAAAAGGCTATGTGGAAGTTGACCATGCCTTACCGTTTTCCCGTACTTGGGACGACAGCTTTAACAATAAAGTGTTGGTATTGGGTAGCGAAAACCAGAAAAAGCGCAGCCAAACGCCTTATGAATATTTGGATGGTGCCAACGACAGCACGCGCTGGCGGGAATACGTGGCGCGGGTAAACGGCTGCCGTTTCCCTTATGCCAAAAAACAGCGGATTTTAACGCAGAAGCTGGATGCCAAAGCAGAGCAAGGCTTTTTAGAGCGCAACTTAAACGATACCCGCTATATCGCCCGCTTCCTGTGCGAATTTATTGAAAACCATATGCGCTTAGAAGGCAAAGGAAAACGGCGGGTGTTTGCGTCAAACGGGCAAATTACCGCTTTATTGCGCGGTTTGTGGGGCTTGCGAAAGGTGCGTGAAGAAAACGACCGCCACCATGCCTTGGATGCGATTACCGTCGCTTGCTCAACTCGATCCATGCAGCAGAAAATTACCAAGGCCATGCAGCGCCGAGAAATTTTGGAAACCATTGATTACGAGACTGGTGAAGTGAAACAGCGTATTCCGCAACCTTGGGATTTCTTTCGCCAAGAAGTGATGATACGGGTATTTAGTGAGACACCGCATGATGAATTGGCTGAAAAATTAAGCAGCCGCCCCGAAGCACTACATGAATTTGTAACGCCTTTGTTTGTGTCGCGTGCGCCCAACCGCAAAATGACCGGGCAAGGCCATTTGGAAACAGTGAAATCGGCCAAGCGTTTGGATGAAAAAATCAGCGTGGTGAAGAAACCGCTGTTTGGTTTAAAAATAAAGGATATTGCCAGTATTGTCGGTTACCCCGACCGTGAAACCGCTTTTTATGCTGCGTTGCAAGAACGGCTGGAAGCATTTAACGACGACCCGGCTAAGGCATTTGCCACGCCGTTTTATAAGCCGGGGAAAAATGGTGAGCAAGGTGCATTGGTTAAATCGGTACGGGTGGAAGATGTGCAGAAAACCGGTGTGATGGTACGTAATCATAAAGGTATTGCCGACAATGCCACGATGGTTCGCGTGGATGTGTTTGGCAAAGGCGGGAAAAATTACTTGGTACCTGTGTATGCTTGGCAGGTGGCCAAAGGAATATTGCCGAATCGGGCGGTGGTTGCGTACGCTGATGAAGCCGATTGGGATGAGATGGATGAAAGTTTCGAGTTTAAATTTACGCTTTATCCTAATGATTTGGTGGAGGTTGTTTCGAAAAAGGAAAGGATTTTTGGCTATTATAGTGGGCTAGACAGGGCAACTGGTGCCATTGGTATCAAAGAACATGATATGGAACAGTCAAAAGGTAAAGCTGGATTATATAGAGTTGGTGTTAAAACGGTTCTATCTTTCCAAAAATACCAAATCGACCCCTTAGGCAAAGAAATCCGACCATGTAAAGCGGAACAACGCCCTGAGTTAAAAACCAATAAAAAATAAACCATCGCGGCTGCGCCTTAACCGGCGCGGCCGCTTTTTTTATGGGGAAATACCATGACTTGGCGCAGTCTCTTAATCAGCCGTCCAGCCAAATTATCCTTGCAGCAACAGCACTTATTGATCCAGCAGGAAGAAAGTATTCCTGTGCCTTTGGAAGATATTGCTGTGATTGTGGTGGAATCACGCGAGGTCGTGATTACCGCACCGCTGCTGTCGGCTTGCGCACAAAACGGCATTACCTTATTAACGTGTGATGAGCAGTTTCTACCCTGCGGTCAATGGCTGCCGTTTGCCCAATACCACCGCAGCTTGAAAATACTCAGGCAGCA
This sequence comes from uncultured Neisseria sp., assembly GCA_937919795.1. Lineage (GTDB taxonomy): Bacteria > Pseudomonadota > Gammaproteobacteria > Burkholderiales > Neisseriaceae > Neisseria. The sequence goes on along the minus strand of CALFOA010000232.1, from coordinate 1,456 downwards.
GATGAATATGACTCAGCCGCAGAAAAAGCAGTTGTGGCAGCAAATCGTCAAACAAAAAATCCGTAATCAGGCTTGGATGCTGGATTATAGCGGCCATGATATTGCTTCAGGCCGTCTGAATGCTTTGGCGGATGAAGTCAAATCCGGCGATAAAGGCTATGCCGAAGGGCAAGCAGCCGCTTTGTATTTCCCTTTGCTGTTTGGCGATGCGTTTACCCGCAGTAGTGAAAGCGGCATCAATGCCTGTCTGAATTACGGTTACAGCATTATCCGTTCCGCTGTAGCCAGAGCCTTGGTACAATACGGCTTTTTACCGGCTTTAGGTTTGCACCATCGCAGCGAGTTGAATCCGTTTAATTTGGCGGATGATTTTATCGAACCATACCGCCCGATTGTGGATTTACTGGCTTACGAACATTTATCTTCAGACGGCCTGAAAGATACCTTAACACCTGAATTTAAAAGGAAGCTGATAGAACTGCTTTGCCATCAGATTTTATTGGATAAGCAAAAATACAGCGTTTTATCCGCCATAGACCGAACCATACAATCATTTCAGACGGCATTGAGTGAAAATAATCCCAAATTATTAAAACTGCCGCAGATGTTGCCCTTAAAGGTACATACTTATGAGTGAGGCCAAATTTATGCGCTTAATCGTATTTTTTGATTTGCCGGTAACTACCGCAGCCAAACGCAAAGCAGCGAACCAGTTTCGCAAATTTTTACAGAAAGACGGCTATCATATGCTGCAATTATCCGTGTATTCGCGCATTGTGCGAGGACGGGATGCGTTGCAGAAACACCACAAAAGATTGTTGCAGCAACTACCCGAAGAAGGCCAAGTACGCTATTTGGAGGTTACGGAAAAGCAATATGCGGGCATGGTCATGCTCTTGGGTGAGCCAAAACCAAGAGAAAAAAAGGTTAATGCAGACCAACTTTTGCTGTTTTAAAGGTGTTTTTTGAGCATAAATAAAGCGGGGAATCCTTATAAAATAAGGATTCCCCGCTTGGTGATTGTAGCACTACGAGATGAGAGAGGAAGCTACAACGCTCCGCAAGTTGTGCGGGGTTCATCGAAGATTGTAGCACTACGAGATGAGAGAGGAAGCTACAACGTTGAAGGCCCAACAGCCGACGAAGGGCGTATTGTAGCACTACGAGATGAGAGAGGAAGCTACAACTACGATTCGCCGCAATGCTTCAAGCGTTCGATTGTAGCACTACGAGATGAGAGAGGAAGCTACAACTATTTGCTGATTTGAACGTTATATTTCTTTATTGTAGCACTACGAGATGAGAGAGGAAGCTACAACCTGCGACGCGCCCTTATCGCCGTCAAATCGAATTGTAGCACTACGAGATGAGAGAGGAAGCTACAACTCAACCCATGCAAACAGTTCAAAATCTGTTATTGTAGCACTACGAGATGAGAGAGGAAGCTACAACAAAG
>CALFOA010000231.1 GCA_937919795.1 uncultured Neisseria sp. | reverse complement strand
GACGCTCTTCCGATCTAGTTCACAAACGCGCGACCCATCAAAAATTCCATGGAGAGGTAGTACACCATGCGTTTTTTGTTTTCGATGTGGCTGCGGCGGGTTTTGAGGTAGCTCTCGGTCATCAGATCGCGAGCGGCAAACATGGCGGCGTTGAGCCAGTCTTCATGTTTGGCTTCGCGCGGGTCGACGCCGAGGGTGAAAATCAGTTTGTATACGATGGATTGGCGGACAAAGTCGGCATCCGGCTTAGGCATCCGATATTCGTATTCCGGGAGTTTGTTGACCATAGTGTTATTTCCTTTGTTATGTTTTATTGCTGATTAAAATCGATTTAAGGCGGGTTGAGGGAAAAGGCCGGTATCTTTTCAGACAGGCATAGTGGGATGAAATATGCCTGTCTGAAAAAATGCTACTGTTTGATTTACCGGCGGTGTTGAGGTTCATGTAACGGTTTTATTAAACGGGCTGATAGCAGCTTTGGTAATGTTCGGCGGCAATGTGCCAACCGAAATCCTGCTGCATCGCTTGTTTGCGGATGCTGCTCCACGAGCGCGAACCCCATAAGCTTATGGCATGATCCAGCGCCGCGGATAAGGCTTCTGATGAAGCTTCTTCGAATACAAAACCGGTAGCGGTTTTGTTTTTAAGGCTTTCATTATCGGTATTGACCACGGTATCGGCCAAGCCGCCGGTTTTGCGAACCAAGGGCAGGGTGCCGTATTTGAGGCCGTAGAGCTGGGTGAGGCCACAGGGTTCGAAGCGGCTGGGAACCAGAATCACATCAGCTGCCGCAATTAAGCGGTGTGCTAAGGCTTCGTTATAGCCGATGTGCACAGCAATTTGCTCGGGATGTTTGTCGGCCAGTGTTTTAAAAGCTTGCTCTAAGCCGGGTACACCGCTGCCGAGTAAAACAAATTGAAAGGCAGTGCCGTCGGCCAATTTGCGGTTTAAGGTATCCAGCAACAAATCCGCCCCTTTTTGCGAGGTGAGACGGGAAACCATGGTCAACAACAGCGTATCGGCATCGGTTTTCAGGCCGAATTGTTCTTGAATGGCGGTTTTGTTGACTTTTTTACCCTGCATCGCACGCGGATGGTAATGTTTGACCAGATGTTCATCGGTTTGCGGATTCCACACCGCTTCGTCTACGCCGTTGAGGATACCGCTGAGACAGCCTTCCGACTGGCGGGTTTGCAGCAAACCATGCAGGCCGCAGGCGGCGGGTTCTTGGGTGATTTCTGCCGCGTAAGTGGGGCTGACGGTGGTGATGTGGTCGGAATAAAACAGACCGGCTTTCAGGAAAGAAATCTGGCCGTTAAATTCCAAACCTTCTACTTGGTACATCTCTTGAGGCAAATCCAGCTCGGCCAGATGTTTGGCTTGGAACATGCCCTGATAGGCAATATTGTGAATAGTAAACACGCTGCGGACGGAGCTTTGCCAGTGTTTCAGATAAGCGGCGGCCAAGCCGGTTTGCCAATCGTGGGCATGCAGCACTTCGGGTTTACCCCATTGTTCATCCAAGCCGCAGGCCAACGCGGCGGCGGCCCAGCTTAATACGCCGAAGCGTATCACATTGTCGCTGTAATCAGCATAATGGGCATCGTGATAGGGATTGCCTTCACGGTCGAACAGATGCGGTGCATCGACAAAATAAATGCCGACCTCGTTGAAGGTGGCGAAACGAACGGTAACGTAACCGCCGAAGGTATCTCGGGAAGCAATTTCAACGGTTTCGGGAAAGGCTTCGCGTACTTGACGGTAATAAGGCATTACCACACGCACATCGTCGCCGCGTTTTTGCTGGGCAAATGGTAAAGCGCCCAATACATCGGCCAAGCCGCCGGTTTTGATTAGGGGGTAGAGCTCAGAAGTTGCATGCAGTATTTTCATTACAATCTCCGGTAGAGGGGTGAGAGGTAGTCTAAACTTTAATTTATTATTTTATTTGCCTATTTTATCGCGTTCAGACAGGCATTTACAGAATAAGGTGGTTTTATTTGAGTATAGGCTCATACTAGTTGAG
>CALFOA010000230.1 GCA_937919795.1 uncultured Neisseria sp. | reverse complement strand
CATCACGCCGCGCAAAAAAGCAATGAAAGTATGGTTGGCCATTTGATTTTCTCTGCTATGTGATAGGTTTCAGACGGCCTTTCAGACAGGCATTCAGTTCGTAGTTCGTAGGTCGGATACTCGTATCCGACATTCTCATTATTACCGTATTTCAATCTTGTCGGATTCAAGAATCCGACCTACAAAATAACTTTCAGACAGGCCTTTCAGGTAGCCTTTAAGGCCTGTCTGAAAACCCTTACGCCGTAATTGCACGCAATTCAGTCACCGTTCTGCGTTTATGCCCCAGCAAGGCGTTTACATCATTGGCTTTCGGTTTCACCAGCACAAACTTGCCGACGTGGTTTTCCCAATCGGCCAAGATGCGTTCGCCGATTCGGCTGTGGGTGAGTTCGACGTGTTTGGCGATCAGGCCGCGCAGGTTTTCTTGGTGCATGGGCAAGTCTTCGATGCTCAGGCCTTCGACCAGCTCGGGGTTGATGCGGCCTTTGAAACAGCCGTCCACATCGAGCACGTAGGCGAAGCCGCCGGTCATGCCGGCGCCGAAGTTGATACCGGTTTTGCCGAGTACGGTAATCACGCCGCCGGTCATGTATTCGCAGCCGTTGTCGCCGATGCCTTCTACTACGGCGCCAGCGCCGGAATTGCGCACGGCGAAGCGTTCGCCGGCGCGGCCGGATGCGAACAACTCGCCGCCGGTGGCGCCATACAGGCAGGTGTTGCCGGCGATGGCGGCGTCTTCGGCTTTGAAGGCGACGCCGTTGTGCGGTTTGATGACAATGCGGCCGCCCGCCATGCCTTTACCGACGTAGTCGTTGGCGTCGCCGGTTAAGTCGAGGTTCACGCCGCCGGCCAGCCACACGCCTAGGCTTTGGCCGGCGGTGCCGTTCAGGCGGATGTTGAAGCTCTGGTCGCGGCGACCGGCGTTGCCGTAGGCTTGGGCGATGGCGCCGGACAAGGTGGCGCCGATGCTGCGGTCGGTGTTATTGATGTCGAAACTCAGGTCGGCACTGCTGCCGTTGGCCAAGGCGTCTTGCACTTCGTTCATGATTTCGGCGTTCAGACGGCCTTTGTCGAACGGCGGGTTGGTTTGGGTGCAGAAGCGCGCGCTGCCGTCGGGCACTTTGGGCGAGTACAGCAGTTTGCTCAAATCGAGGCCGCGCTGTTTGGCGGTTTTGGCTTCGATGATTTCGAGCAAATCGGTACGGCCGATTAAGTCGGTGAGTTTTTCTACGCCGAGTTCGGCCAGGATTTCGCGCACGTCTTGGGCGATGAACTTGAAGTAGTTCATGGCTTTTTCCGGCAGCCCGTGGTAGTGCTTGCCGCGCAAGGTATCGTCTTGGGTGGCGATGCCGGTGGCGCAGTTGTTCAGGTGACAAATGCGCAGGTAGCGGCAGCCGAGTGCGACCATCGGGCCGGTACCGAAACCGAAGCTTTCGGCGCCGAGGATGGCGGCTTTGATGATATCGAGGCCGGTTTTGAGGCCGCCGTCCACTTGCAGGCGAACTTTATGGCGCAGGTTGTTTTCCACCAAGGCTTGTTGTGCTTCGGCCAAACCCAGTTCCCACGGCGAGCCGCAGTATTTCACGCTGGAAATCGGCGAGGCGCCGGTGCCGCCGTCGTAGCCGGCGATGGTAATCAGGTCGGCATAGGCTTTGGCCACGCCGGTGGCGATGGTGCCGACGCCGGGCAGCGACACGAGTTTCACCGAAATCAGCGCTTTGGGGTTGATTTGTTTGAGGTCGAAAATCAGCTGCGCCAAGTCTTCGATGGAATAAATATCGTGGTGCGGCGGCGGCGAAATCAGGGTGGAGCCGGGCACGGCGTAGCGCAGTTGGGCGATATAAGGTGTTACTTTGTCGCCGGGCAGCTGGCCGCCTTCGCCGGGCTTCGCGCCCTGCGCCACTTTAATCTGAATCACGTCGGCGCTCATCAGATAAGCGGGGGTAACGCCGAAGCGGCCGGACGCCACCTGCTTGATGCGCGACACTTT
>CALFOA010000229.1 GCA_937919795.1 uncultured Neisseria sp. | reverse complement strand
AACTTATCTTTGATGCCGTTCATGTCGATGGTTAGATCGCTGAATTCCAGTTTATGGGTATCAATCATACCGCCCAAACGGAAAGCATACGGCAGTGAGCCGGTTGAATTTACCGAAACAGTTGAGCCATTACCATGCAAGAAAGGTACTTCACCGTGAATCTTGATGCTGCCGGCCAAAGTATATTGACCGTCATTCGGCATTTCCACACCCAGTCCAAGCTTGGCTGCAACATCCAACGCTTTTTGTAATGGTGAAGTGATGTCAGCACTCGAAGTACCTAGGAAGGCCGACAAGGGAACGTAATCTTTAAACTTGGCACCCCAAGTTGAGCCACCCCAAGTAGTGGTTACATCTCCGCTACTGTTGCCTTTATTAAACAGAGCAAAATGACTGCCATCTGAAATCACTACATGCTTCAATGAGCTGTTTGAAGCCACCGCTGATGCGGCCGCACTCATGGAAGACACTACTACATAGCTCTCACCGCTGGGAATATTGCTGGCGATAAACTGCTCTTGCGCACTCGGAGAGTTGGTATCACCAGAAGGAGTTAGCGCCAATACATCCGGTTTGCTGCCACTTGAACTAGGCGCCGTGTTATTAGCAGCTCCGACAGTAGTACTGCTACTGTCAGTTGCTGTAGCAGTAACATTTGCATCAGCAGTAGCATTCTTATCTGAAGCGGAAGATGACGGTGTGCTGGCACTCGTCTCCACTGAATTTTGCGTATTCTGGTTACCGTTTGAAGCAGAAACACCACTTTGTGACTGACTGCTACCGGCAGCAGCTGCAGAAGCTGAACTGTTGCCACTAGTAGTAGCTTCAGTCGTCGGATTACCGGCAGAAACGGTGCTGTCAGCGCTGTCTTCAGTACTAGCTGGCGCAGTTGTAGCGGGTGTATCACTATTTACCGCTGCCACAGAGGCGGCAGTATTTGATTCATTCTGGGTAGCCACAGACGTTTGCGCCTGTTGAACCGTATCCGAAGTGGGATGCTCAGTGGTCACATGTACTTGTTCTACCGGACCGCTTTCTGAGCGATCCGATTCAACCGCAGCTTGCAATGCCAAGTCTTCACTCGGCAAATTGGGGGTATTTTCAGTGATAGCTGCCGCGGCAGGGGGAGTAGCTGTCGCACCTGTACTATCGGAAGCCGTCACATTGGTACTACCGGCAGAAGATGCAGCTTCGGTAGCCTTAGTATCGGACGAATCATCAGAGCCACCGCCGCCGCCTGCAGCAGCGGCACCAATAACACCTGTTCCGGCCAAAGCCGCGCCAACAATTTTCCACGGAGCCACACCGGCAGCAGCAACACCCTCAATAGCCACTTCATCGGCCAACAAGGCTTGTTCGGCCACATCGCTGGCAACTGCGGTATCAGCATTTAAGGCATAGGTATTCGCCGGATCATAAGCTTGTGCCAACTCTTCATCAGGCAAAGCCAAAAACTGGTCTTGGAATTCACTGCCGAGCAGGCCGCTTAGCGGATTTTCATCAATTGGCGCCCATTGCTCTGCCGCTAATTCTTCAACCAATCCGGTATCAGCTATATGTTGTTCTTCATAGAATGTTGGCAACCGATCGGCTGCATCAGATAAATCATTTTGCTTATTATGCTGAGTAAAACGTTCTTGCTGGTTATGTTTTGAAACTTTCATTTAAATTACTTCCATCATAATCTCGATAACAATATCGTTTTCTTCTATTCGCATCTTCTTTATGGTAGCAAGAGACACAACTTTTATGCTTTCAAGCCAACAGTATAGGCAAGCACCCTTTAATAAAATCTTAGATAACCGGTTGTTATCTAAGATAAAAGGTGTTTGCCTATCTTGTTGTCTCAATAGACTTTTGCTCTGACCGTACTTGAGTAGGTTTAGTTTCATCTTTACATTTATTTCAATATCCATATTGAATAAAACAACATCTTTATTCTTTTCTGTTTGGATATCCGATAACCATAAAAAAACTTAAAATCCACTAATAACTCTTTTAATCAAAGGGCTTATACCCCCTTATTTCTGTCATACACAAATATGACAACATTATATAATAGTCCAAAACTTTTACAATACCTCACGCAACCTTTCGGCTCATGATTTAGATATACGGTTATAAAACGGCAGCACTGCTCAATCAGTTTACAAAGTGAATAATCGTTCGATGGAAGACATGGCTTTAACTATATAGCGCTAATACAACATGTAAAAAATCCCGTTTTGATCCTTGTACTAGATCAAAACGGGATTTTTTACACATTATTTATATAACGGAAAACTTACAAGCCACAAAATTGCAAACCATAGACAGTACACGTAGTACGGCAACGCAGTGCCGGTTGTAAGCTTTTTTCACTATAGACCTTTCCATTACCCATTATCTTTTCAACTTGGCAAACGCATCCGCCATCGCTGAATTGCCGGGCGCTTGTTCACGGTTTTGCCCACGTTGACCGCTGCGGGGATTACCACGACTCTCAGACGACGGCCTGTCGCTGCGTTTCACTTGAGTACCTGCTTCATCATCCAAACGCATGGTTAAGGCAATCCGTTTGCGGGCGGCGTCCACTTCCATCACTTTCACCTTCACCACCTCACCTGCTTTGACCACTTCGCGCGGATCTTGTACGAATTTGTTGGACAAGGCGGAAATATGCACCAAACCGTCTTGGTGGACGCCGATGTCAACAAACGCGCCGAAGTTGGCAACGTTGGACACCACGCCTTCTAAAATCATGCCTACCTGTAAATCTTTAATGTCGTTCACGCCTTCGGCGAAGGTGGCGGTTTGGAACTCGCCGCGCGGGTCGCGACCGGGTTTCTCCAATTCGGCGAGAATGTCCATGATGGTGGGTAAGCCGAATTGTTCGGTGGTGTACTGTGTGGGCTTGATTTGCTTGATTTTTTCGCGGTTGCCGATTAAATCGGCGGCTTTAATGTGCAAATCATCCAGCATTTTGGCGACTACGGGATAGGCTTCGGGGTGGACAGCGCTGGCATCCAGCGGCTCTTTGCCGCCGTTGACACGCAGGAAGCCGGCGGCCTGCTCATAAGTTTTGTCGCCGAGGCGCGGCACTTTTAGCAGTTTGCGGCGGCTGTCGAAGGCGCCGTTTTCATCGCGGTAGGCGACGATGTTTTGTGCCAGCGTGCTGTTGAGGCCGGAAATACGCGCCAGCAGCGGGGCGGAAGCGGTGTTCACGTCCACGCCGACGGCATTCACGCAGTCTTCCACCACCGCATCCAGCGATTTTGCCAGTTGGCTTTGGTTGACATCATGCTGGTATTGGCCGACGCCGATGGATTTGGGATCAATTTTCACCAATTCGGCCAACGGATCCTGCAAACGGCGGGCAATGGAGACGGCACCGCGCAGGCTCACATCTAAATCGGGGAACTCTTTGGCGGCCAGTTCGGAGGCGGAATAAATCGACGCACCCGCTTCGGAAACCACGATTTTGTGCAACTTCATTTCCGGCAGGCCTTTTACCAATTCACCGGCCAGCTTGTCGGTTTCGCGGCTGGCAGTGCCGTTGCCGATGGCAATCAGTTTCACGCCGTGTTGTTTGATGATGCGTGCGAGGGTGGCGAGCATATTGCTTTCTTGGTGCAGGTACACAATCACGGTATCCAGCAGTTTGCCGGTGTCGCTCACCACCGCGCATTTCACGCCGTTGCGGTAGCCGGGGTCGAGGCCGAGGGTGGTGAGGCGGCCGGCGGGAGCGGCCAGCAACAGGTCTTTCAGGTTGCGGGCGAACACGGTGATGGCATCGGTGTCGGCGGCTTCTTTCAGGCGGTTGAAGGCGTCGAGTTCGAGCGAGAGGAAGATTTTGGCGCGCCAGGTGAGGCGAACAGTGTCACGCAACCATTTATTGTTGCTATCAATTTTGAAATGGGCGGCGATGATTTTTTCGTATTCGCTCTGCTCGGTAACCGGGGTTTCGTCGGGCTGGTATTTTAAGGCTACCTGAAGCACGTTTTCGTTGCGGCCGCGCAAAACGGCCAGTGCGCGGTGGCTGGGCATGGCGCGCACCGGTTCGCGGTGATCGAAATAGTCGGCAAACTTTTCGCCTGCGTTTTCCTGCCCGGCAATCACTTGGGCGTGCACCTCGGCTTCGTTCCACAGTTTTTCGCGCAACACGCCGATCAGTTCGGCATCTTCGGCAAACTGTTCCATCAAAATGGCACGCGCGCCGTCGAGTGCGGCTTTGCTGTCGGGCACTTGTTCGTTGAGATAATCTTGTGCGGCGGCTTCGGGATCGGTGTTTTGTTCGGCCAACAGCAAATCGGCCAAGGGCTGCAAACCGTTTTCGCGGGCGATTTGCGCTTTGGTGCGGCGCTTGGGTTTGTAGGGCAGATAGATGTCTTCGAGCGCGGTTTTGTTGTCGCAAGCGTCAATCGCGGCCTGCAATTCCGGCGTGAGCTTGCCCTGCTCTTCTATGCTTTTGAGCACGGTTTCTTTACGCGCCATCAACTCGCGCAGATAGCCCAAACGCTCTTCCAGCGTGCGCAACTGGCTGTCGTCTAACCCGCCGGTGGCTTCTTTGCGGTAGCGGGCGATAAAAGGCACGGTGGCGCCGTCGTCTAACAACTCAACAGCGGCGGTGATTTGGGCGGTGGTGGCGGAAAGTTCTTGCGCGATGATTTGGGTGATGTTCATGGGTATTTCTGAAAAGTGCAAAAAAGGAGAAAGGATAACGGGTTTATACATGCTTGGCAAAGAGAATGCCTGTCTGAAAACTTATCTATTCTTTTCAGACAGGCATTCTTGATTAGATGAATGACTTATATAGCGAAAGTAATAAAGAATTGATACAAGGCAGCGAGCTGAAGACAGTACAGATAGTACGGCAAAGCGAGATAACGCCGTATCAATTTTTTAGTGCTTTCGCTATAACAACGGGCTCATCAAGCGCACGGTATTTTCCACCAACCCCCACCATTTTGCACGCTGTTGCCAACGCTTCACGCTGACATAACGGCTGCCAGCCAAATAGCGTTGCTGTAAATCGCTCACTTCTTTGGTAACGCCTTTATCATAAATCGCTAGGCTGATTTCAAGATTGAGGAAAAAGCTGCGCATATCCATATTGACCGTACCGAACAAGGTATAGCCGTCGTCTATGGTCATGGTTTTGGCGTGCAGTAGCCCGTCGTTGAACAAAGCGATTTTCACGCCTGCACTCAGCAGCATCGGGTAGTACGCCCGCGAAGCATAGCGCACCATCAGCGAATCAACCTTGGCGGGCAAAATCAAAGTCACTTCTACCCCGCGCTTAGCGGCGGTGGTGAGCGCCATCAATAAGGGATCATCGGGTACAAAATATGGCGAGGTAATCACGATTTTGCGAGTGGCCGCGTAAATGGCGCTGATGATGGTTTCGTAAATCACCCGATCGCTTTGGTCGGGCGCAGAGGGAATCACTTGCGCCACCACATTTCCGGCCTGCATTTTTTCGGGCAGCAGAGCGGGAATAATTTCGGTATAGCCGCCCAAATATTGCTGCACTCCGGCCAGATTCTTATCGTTTTCCACCGCCACATCAGCATAAAACACCGCGGCCATTTCCAACACCAGCGGGCCGCTGCAACGCATCATTACGTCCACCCACTCGCCTACGCCGGAGCTTTGTTTGAAGAAACGTGGGTCAACCAGATTATAACTACCGGTATAACCTATTTTGGTATCGACAATCAAAAGCTTGCGATGATTACGCAAATCACTGCGAGTAAACAAAGTACGCAGCGGCCCCACCGGCAGCGCGGCGTGCACTTCGATGCCTGCATCGCGCAACCTAGCCGGCCATCTGCTGCTGAAAAAGCCGAGGCTGCCGACTGCATCGGCCAGAATGGCGCAATCCACCCCGCGATTGGCCGCAGCCAACACGGCTTCCAATAAATCTTCAATCCGGCCTTGCGGATCAATAATGTAAAACGCCAACAAGCAAGATTGCTGTGCGGATTCAATATCCGCCAGCATAGCGTCGAGAATATCGTCGGTGGAGGAAAGCAGTGTCATGGCATTGCTGCGGGTGGCGCCCATGCCGGTACTGTCGGCCGCTACTTTGGCAATACCGCGATAACGCGGACGAATGTTGTCGGTGATGTCCAAATGTACATCCGCCAGATAACGTTCGGTGAAATCGCTATAAAACCGGTTCATCTCAGCCGAACGTTTGGCACGCGCCAAACCCAAACGCGGTTCCCCCAAAGTCAAATAAGCGGCCACACCGAATACCGGAAACACAAACAGGATAATCAGCCAAGCAAACGCGGTACCGGTATTACGCTGCTTGTACAACACCCGCGCCACACAAACAAGCACCGCGGCCGTGTGCAGATAAAGCAGGATTTGCCCCCAAGGGATGTGAATACCCATAAATGCTTTACTTCCCTTTCAATGAATAACATGGGATAGAATTTATCACACTGTAATCATTAAAACTTACGTTGCAAGAAGCGGCGTATGGCAGGCGGCATTTTGCTTTGCAGTTTTTCAGTAAACACCACTTCGTTACGCTGCCACCAGATGCCGAGCAACACGATGGCCAGTCCGACGAAAGTCAGCGAAACCGGGAGCAGCCAGCTTTCTTTAAACACCTGGCTGGCCAGATGAAAGCAATAACCAAAGATACCGAATGCAGCAAAAACCACGAAAACGCGGCGACGGATCAGCACGCCAGCAAGCAGAATCGCCAGATTAATCAAGCAATACAGAAAGTTACCACCCTTGCTATCAAAAAATATCATCGACGAGATGCCGCTCCAAAAGGCCATCACGCCAAACAGATACAGCCAAAACGGGTAATCACGTTCGCTCCGGTTGCGGAAATCCACCCACAGCGCCAGCAGAATCATCGCCAGGCCAAACCATATCGATAGCAGGTCACCGGACAGCCAGTTATGGTATCCCCTCTTGCCGTAAATCAGCCAGTTGGGCGCATCTATCGATATACACCACAGTGTGACCGCTATCGGCATCAGCAGAAACGGGTAACGGTAACGCCAAAGCATCGCGGCTCCCGCCGCCAAGAGCGCCAACTCCATTGTCAGCCAGCGCCCGTCGCCCCAACGGTAATCGCGGTAGAGCTGATCGCGCAACCACAAACCCATCTCCTGCTGCACGCCGTACACCGCCAGCGGCACCAGCACCACCACAAAAGTAGCACAAATGCCCGCCGGAATCGCCAAGCCGCGTTTATGGAAATACTCGGTCAACACCACACCGGGCAGGCCATACAGCAGGCACAACGCCACAATGGCGCTGCCGCCGAAGGTTTCCCAACCGAGCGTCATAAACAGCGTCATCGCGCCGATGGCCAGCAGGCCGCCGAGGTAATACAACACATGATTGAGGCTGAACTGCGGCACGGTGCTTTGTTGCGACTGCCACAATTGCCACAAGGCATCAGACTGCTGTTCGCTGATAATCTGCCGTTCCACCGCCTGTTGCAGATGGTGTTTGCGGATATCCATAGCACACTCCTTTATCTCGCGAAAAACTTTCAGACAGGCATTAAGAGAAGTTCTAAACTTCAAACCCTTCTTGAGTTTATCGTTTTAACTTCTTCCCTTTTTTCAGACAGGCATTAGCCGCTGATGTCTTCCAGCGTGCGCCCTTTGGTTTCTTCACCCAGTACCACAATCACCGCAGCCACCGCCACCAATACCGCTGTGAACATCACAAAGATGCGGCCAAAACCGCCGTCGGTACCCACCATCGCCGCCACCGCCATCGGTGCCAGAATACCGCCGATGCGCCCGACCGCGCCGGCCCAGCCGGAGCCGAACGCACGGAAGCGCACCGGATATTGCTCGGGGGTATAAGTGTAAAGCACACCCCACGCGCCCAAGTTGAAGAACGACATCAGGCTGCCCCACAGCAGAATCATCGCCGCAGAATCGCTGTGGCCGAAGAAATAAGCACAAATCGCACAAGCAAACAAAAAGCCAGCCAGCGTGGCCTTGCGGCCGATTTTTTCCACCAACACCGCCGCCGTGAAATAACCCGGCAGTTGCGCCAAAATCATCACCAACACATATTCAAAAGTCTTCACCACCGTATAGCCCTGATCCACCAGCAATTTCGGCAACCAGGTGAAAATACCGTAATACGAAAACACAATGCCAAACCAAATCAACCACAACATCAGCGTGCGGCGGGCAAACGGCGGCTGCCACAAGCGGGCAAAGCTGATGTTCTCTTTCTCTGCCGGCGCATTCACCACCGCTTCAGTCGCCACCGGCAAACCCGCTTCCGCTTCCAAGCGGCACACCATCTCGTGCGCTTCCTGCACCCTGCCCTTATTAATCAGATAAGGCACCGATTCCGGCAGCAGTTTCCAGACAATAAACACATAAAACACCGGCAGCGCACCGATTAAAAACGCGCTGTGCCAGCCGTATTGCGGAATGAAAAAATAAGAGGCCAGCGCCGCCACCAGCCAGCCCAAGCCCCAAAAACTTTCCAACAACACAATAAAACGGCCGCGCACCTGCGGCGGCGCATATTCGCTCACCAGCGATACCGCTACCGGCAACTGTCCGCCCAAACCGAAGCCCACCCAAAAGCGGAAAAACAGCAAACTGGTTAAATCCCAAGAAAGCGCACACAAACCGGTGGCCACGCTGTACAGCAACATGGTAGCGGCAAAAACTCCTTTTCGGCCGATGCGGTCGGCCAAACTGCCGCTCAACACCGCACCCAGCGCCATGCCGACAAAACCGACGCTGACGATCCAGCCCAATTCTTTGGGCGAGAGCTGCCACTCCGCGCCCAAAGTCGCCAATACAAACGACACCATACCGGTATCCATCGCATCAAACAGCCAGCCCAAGCCGACCAATACCAACAGCCTGTAATGAAATTTACCGACCGGCAGCCGGTGCAAACGGGTGAGAATATCCATTGCCATCAGAC
>CALFOA010000228.1 GCA_937919795.1 uncultured Neisseria sp. | reverse complement strand
GACGTACCCGGCGGCTGGATTATCCGTTATATGCACTCCACCGGTGCTTCCATGTTCTTCGTGGTGGTGTATCTGCACATGTTCCGCGGCTTGGTGTACGGTTCGTACAAAAAACCGCGTGAGTTGGTGTGGGTGTTCGGCTCGCTGATTTTCTTGGCATTGATGGCTGAAGCCTTTATGGGCTATCTGTTGCCTTGGGGACAAATGTCGTTTTGGGGTGCACAGGTGATTATTAACCTGTTTGGTGCCATCCCGGTTATCGGCCCGGATTTGTCTACCTGGATTCGCGGTGACTTCAACGTATCCGATGTTACCCTGAACCGTTTCTTCGCCCTGCACGTAATTGCTGTGCCGCTGGTGTTGATTGGCCTGATCGTGGCGCACTTGATTGCCCTGCACGAAGTTGGCTCTAATAACCCCGACGGTGTCGAAATTCACGACAACGAAGATGAAAACGGTATTCCGTTAGACGGTATTCCTTTCCATCCTTATTACACCGTGAAAGATGTGTTGGGTGTGGTGGTGTTCCTGATTGTGTTCTGCGCCATTATGTTCTTCGCACCTGAAGGCGGCGGTTACTTCCTTGAAGCGCCAAACTTCGACGGTGCCAACCCGCTGAAGACACCTGCACACATTGCGCCGGTATGGTATTTCACTCCGTTCTACGCTGTTTTGCGCGCGATTCCGTCTTTCTTCGGTACGCAAGTATGGGGCGTGTTGGGTATGGGTGCTGCGGTGGTGCTGATTGCGCTGTTGCCGTGGTTGGATAAATCTCCGGTGAAATCCATTCGCTATCGTGGTCCGATTTTCAAAACCATGTTGGTGCTGTTTATCATTTCCTTCATTGGTTTGGGTATTCTGGGCGCGCTGCCGGCTACTGATGTACGTACCATCTTTGCCCGCGTATTCTCGATTATCTACTTCGCGTTCTTCTTGGCTATGCCGTTCTATACCAAGATGGATAAAGACCGTGCGGTACCTGCACGTGTGACCATGGGTACGACGAAACAGAAAGTGATGTTCTTTGTTTATGTGGCTATCACTTTGATTGGTTCGTATCTGTTCGCCATTACCATTTAAGAGAGGGCAGCGAAAATGAAAAAAACCTTGAGAAACTGGTTTGCTGCCTTATTGCTGGCAGCGCCGATGAGCATGGCAGTTGCTGCTGGCGGCGGCCATTATCCGAAAGTTGATATCGATTTGGGCGATGAAGTTGGCTTGCAACGTGGTGCTCAGATTTTCACCAACTACTGCTTGTCTTGCCACTCCGCTTCCAGTATGCGTTTTAACCGCTTGCAAGACCTCGGCCTAACTGAAGATCAGATCAAAAACAACATGATGTTCACCACCGATAAAGTGGGTGACGTGATGCTTGCTGCGATGGATCCGGCCGATGCGGCCAAATGGTTCGGTGCCGCTCCGCCTGATTTAACGCTGATTGCCCGTTCACGTGGCGCGGATTATCTGTATGCCTATCTGCGTGGTTTCTATGAAGACCCGACCCGCCCGACCGGCTGGAACAACACCGTGTTCGATAAAGTCGGTATGCCGCATCCCTTGTGGGAACAGCAGGGTGTGAAAGCGGTTGAACTGGATGCCAAAGGCCAACCGGTTTGGGAGCCCAACGAGCACGGTGTGAGCGAACCTAAGCTCTATTGGAAAACCACCGGCCTGCATAGCCGTCGCTTGCCGAACGGCAATGTTATCGAGAAGGAATACGATGACTATGTGAAAGATTTGGTGGCTTATCTGGTGTATATGGGTGAGCCGGCGCAAATGCAGCGTAAGCAAATTGGTTATATAGTGATGATTTTCCTGTTTGCTGTGATGTTGCCGTTGGCTTATTTCCTGAAGAAAGAATATTGGAAAGACATTCACTAATATTCAAAATAAAAGCGGAGCTGCGAGGCTCTGCTTTTTTATGGCCGGATGTTGGGAAAGAATATGCCTGTCTGAAAAATACGAGGTATATTTTTCAGACAGGCATATTCAGGTTTAACTCGGGGATATTTTAGAACAAAAAAAACTTTATTTCTGCCACAGCGTTGCGGCGCCTTCGCTCAAAGAGAACGATTAAAGCAGTAACAGAATTGGTTCCGTGCTACTTGTACTGTTTACAAGCTTACTGCCTTGTGGCTTGTAAGTTTTCCGCTATAGCTGCTCCCAATAAATATAGTGATTTCACTATGCAAATAAAATGCCTGTCTGAAAACTTTCTTCAGACAGGCATTTCTTTTCAGACAGGCATTACATTCCGGGGAACATCCCTTTCATGTTTTTCGCCATGCCCATCAGTTTAGACATACCTTTGCCGCTGAACATTTTCATCATCTTCTGCGACTGTTCAAACTGATTGAGCATTTTGTTCACTTCCTGCACGGTGGTGCCGGAGCCGGCGGCGATGCGGCGTTTGCGGCTGGCTTTAATCAAGGCAGGGTTGGCGCGCTCTTTCGGTGTCATCGAATTGATGATGGCTTCCACATGGCCCATCGCTTTTTCGGCGGTGCCTTCGGGGATTTGTTTCGATAATTGTCCCAGTTCACCCGGCATTTTCGACATGATGTTTTCCAAGCCGCCCATATTGCGCATTTGCTGGATTTGCGCTTTAAAGTCGTTCAGGTCGAAGCCTTTGCCTTTTTTCAGCTTTTTCGCCATTTCGGTGGCGATGTCTTCGTCAATGCCGCGTTGAACATCTTCTACCAAGGTCATCACGTCGCCCATGCCGAGGATGCGGCTGGCGATACGTTCGGGGTGGAAGGCTTCGAGGCCGTCGATTTTCTCGCCGACACCGATAAACTTAATCGGTTTGCCGGTGATTTGGCGTACCGACAGGGCGGCACCGCCGCGTGAGTCGCCGTCCATTTTGGTGAGCACCACGCCGGTTAAGGGCAGCGCTTCATTAAAGGCTTGTGCAGTGTTTACCGCATCTTGGCCGAGCATGGCATCGACCACAAACAGGGTTTCTACCGGTTTTACTGCTGTGTGCAGCGCCTTGATTTCGTCCATCATTTCTTCATCGATGGCGAGGCGGCCGGCGGTATCGACCATCAGCACATCATAGTAATGGCGTTTGGCATAATCCACTGCTGCACGGGCGATGGCAACCGGTTGCTGGCTGTTGTCGGACGGGAAGAAATCCACGCCCACTTGTTCGGCCAACAGTTTCAATTGTTCAATCGCCGCCGGGCGGTAAACGTCGGCGGAAACCAGCAGGATTTTTTTCTTTTTGTCCTGATTTTTCAGCAGGCGCGCGAGTTTGCCGACGGTGGTGGTTTTACCCGCACCCTGCAAACCGGCCATCAATACCACCGCAGGCGGTGATACGGCGAGGTTGAGCGCGCTGTTTTGTTTGCCCATCAAATCAATCAGTGCCTGATTGACGATACTGATAAAGGCTTGCTCGGCAGTGAGGTTTTCGCTGATTTCCTGGCCGACGGCTTTGGCTTTTAAGTCGGCGACAAAATCTTTGACTACCGGTAGCGCCACGTCGGCTTCCAACAGCGCCAAACGTACTTCGCGCAGCGCGGGTTTGATATTTTCTTCATCCAAACGCGCTTGGCCGCGGATGTTGCGGAATACCGTGTAAAACCGGTTGGTTAAGTTGTCTAACATAATTAATCCTTCAAAATAGCGGCAGTTAGAGTGCAAAATGCGGTCTGCCACGTGCGCGCGGCTTACAATTGATGCCACGCGCGGGGTGTTCTTTGCTAAAATCGGTGTATTTTACACTACCGGCGCCGTTCTGAGTATGCGCAAGTTAGGATAACCGATGCCGATTCTTTTGATTTGTCTGACGATTGTGTACGGCCTGTTGGCCGCCTTCGTTTGGCGCTTTCAGCGCTCAGGGAGCGACAAACCCTATCCGATTAAATCCGAATTGCTGATTTTGGGCGGAGCGCTGCTGGCGCACGGCTTTGTGGTGTGGTGGCCGGTGCTCGGCGGCAAGCTGGTGATACTGGGCTTTGGTTACTCCATCAGCCTGATTGTATGGCTGATGCTGATGCTGTATTTTGCCGGCAGTTTTTTCTACCGCCTGCGCGGTCTGCAATTGCTGCTGTATCCGATTGCGGCGCTCTCTATGCTGGCGGCCATTGTGTTTCCGGGGCATTACACTGGTTATCTGGCGGCAAATTGGCCGTTTGTGCTGCACATTGCTTCCTCGCTGCTGGCCTATGGATTATTTGGTATTACGGCGCTGTTGGCGGTGCTGATTTTGTGGCTCGACCGCCATCTGCACCAACACCGTTTCTCGCCGATGGTGTCTTTTTTGCCGCCGTTGCTGAGCTTGGAAAAACTGATGTTCCAAGGCATGTGGGCGGGTTTTTTGCTGTTGACGGTATCGGTGGCGAGCGGGACTTTTTTTTCGGAAGAAATATTCGGCGTAGCAGCGCGCTTTTCGCATAAAACGGTATTCGGCATCCTCTCCTGGTTGATTTATGCCGGTTTGCTGTTTAAGCGGCACCAATCGGGTTGGCGCGGTAAAAAAGTGGCGGTGTGGAGTATCGTGGGCTTTGTCAGCCTGATGTTGGCTTATGTGGGCAGCAAGTTTGTGCTGGAAGTGATGTTACACAAAGGTGGTTGAGGGTTTCAGACAGGCATCAAGAGAATGAAGATAGCTCAAACCGGTTTTCTGGATCAGGAAAACCGGTTTGGTTTTGGTAAGGGTTTGAATATCTGTTATGCCTGTCTGAAAAATAAGCGTGGGAATTTCAGCCTTGCAGAAGTTCTGCTTTCAGATAGGCATTATGAAATAGCCAAACAACCAATACAAACTAGGCTGCCCTTGGGCAGCCTAGTTTGTATAAATGTTTACAGCAGTTATGGTTTCTCTATTTCATTATTGCCTTTGTTTACTTGGCATTGCCGGAGCTGTTGCTCCGTGTAATTGAGACTCAATGTAATGTAATTGATGGAAATAGACAAGCATTATCTGTCTTGTGCTTGGTGGGTTTTTTGTAATAAGTTGTAGTTTAAGGGTTTTATTTTTGCTGTTTTTAAGCTGTTTGCAAAGAAAAGTTGGATTATCGACAATCAGACCGTGGTTCTATGAAGCCCAAAAGCACTTTCTTATTTTTTCAGACAGGCATATACCTGTTTTAGCCCGCTTTTGCGGCAGCAAACAAAGTAATGGCTTGTTCACGTTGTACGGCGTGCTCCACTATCGGCGGTGGATAGCCGTGGCAATCGATATCACTGCCGGCGCGCCAAGGGGCATGGATTAAGGTGTTGTCGAGGTGGGCAATCTCGGGCAGATGGCGGCGCAGAAAGCGGCCTTCGGGATCGAATTTGTAAGACTGTGTAATCGGATTAAAGATGCGGAAATAGGGTTGGGCATCGCAGCCGGTACCGGCCACCCATTGCCAGTTGCCGTTGTTGGCAGCCAGATCGAAATCCAATAGCTGGGCGGCAAACCAGTCTTGCCCCAAGCGCCAGTCGATTAATAAGTCTTTACACAAGAAGCTGGCAGTAATCATGCGCAGGCGGTTGTGCATTTGGCCGGTTTGTTTCAGCGCGCGCATGGCGGCATCGATGATGGGGTAGCCGGTTTGGCCGTTTTGCCAGCGCTCCAACCATTCGGGATGGTTTTGCCAGGCCAGATGGCGGTATTCGGCGCGGAAGGCTTGGTCGGTTACTTGCGGGTAATGGTAGAGCAGTTGCTGGAAAAACTCGCGCCAAGCCAATTCTTTCAGCCACAGCGTGCCGCCTTCGTT
Organism: uncultured Neisseria sp.; assembly: GCA_937919795.1. Classification (GTDB taxonomy): domain Bacteria; phylum Pseudomonadota; class Gammaproteobacteria; order Burkholderiales; family Neisseriaceae; genus Neisseria. Next base: position 8,937 of record CALFOA010000228.1, on the reverse strand, counting down.
ATCGGCCTGTTTGGCCAGATACACCAGATGGCGGATGGAAAGGGTGCCGAAGCGCAGATGGGCGGAAAGCTGCGAGGTGCCGCGTTTGGCCGGAAAATCGCGGCTGAGCGGGTAGTCGGCCAGTCTATCGAGAAAATCGCCGAGCGCGGCTTGGGCGGCCGTTTCGCCGCCGTTTTGTACCAAGGTTTGCGTGGCAAAGCCGAGTTCGGACAAAGCAGGTGGCGGCGGGCAGGCGGGCAGGGTAGCGGGCAGTTTTTGTTGCAACTGCTGCACAGTCGCCCAATCGTCGCGGCTTTGCCAGCCGGCGTATTGTTCGGCGACGATGGCGAGCCAGGCTTTGTAATAAGGGGTGAACACCTGATAAGGGCGGTCTTGCTGGGTCATCACCGCGGATTTGGCCAGCATCACTTGGTCGGTAACTGCTTGAAATTCGATGTTGGCGTCTATCAGCTTGGCGGCCACCCGGGTATCGCGCGCGATGGCTTGTGGTTCGTAGTCTTCGGCGCACACCACGGCAGCGGCACCGAGTTCGGCGGCTAGCGCGGGAATTTCCGTATCGGCGCGGCCGTGGCGGAAATAGAGCGGAATGTTCAATTCGGCCAGTTTGCTGTGCAACTCGCTGAGGCATTGATGGATAAAGCTTAAACGGCGGTCGTTGGCTGGCAGTGAATCCAAAATATCGCGGTCGAACAGAAACACCGCAGCCAGCGGGCGGCCTTGGCGGATGGCGGTTTGCAACGCGCTGTGGTCGAAGGTGCGCAGGTCGCGACGGAACCAGACGAGGGTAATGGCTTGGGTCATGGCAAATCAGGCGGTAGCGGTAGTCGGGCAGGTTTTTCCCAGTAAAGGGGCGATGTCTTGCAGCAGGCGCATCAGCTCGCGCTGGGTACGCGATAAAGTGTGTTTGGCCGAGGTGGCGAGAAACAATTGGCTGGTAAACACCGGCGAGGCGATCGGAATCACTTCCACGCTTTCGGGGTGGCGCATCAATTCGATGGTGCCGGGCGACAGGATGGCGTAGCCCATGCCTTCGGAAACCAATTTGAGCATGGCTTCCACGCTGTTGATTTCCAAGCGGATGGTCGGCACCAGATTGTAGCGTGCCATTTCTTCTTCGATCAGCAAGCGGAAAGAATTGGGGGCGGAAGGGGCAATCAGCGGCAATTCGGCCAATTGCGCGGCGGTAAGGCCGCCCGCGGGTATGGTTAACGCATGGTTTTTCGGCGCAATCAGGTGCAGCCGCTCTTCGTAAAACAATTGTTTGTCGAGTTGGGACGAGTAGGCGGGGTTGTACAGCAGCGCCATATCGATTTTGCCTTGTTGCAGATTTTCCTGCAGGTGGCTGGTGAGTCCTTCGATGATGCTGATTTGGGCGTCGGGCAGTTGCTGGTGGAATTGTTTGATGATGTCTACCGACAATAATTTGGCTACGGTCGGCGGCAGGCCGAGGGTGATGTGGCCGGTGAGTTTGCCGCTGCTGGCGCTTAAATCTTCCTGGATGGCATCGATTTGCTGTTGGATAACACGGCAATGATCAAGCAGGATGCGGCCGGAATCGGTGAGCGAGACGCCGCGGCCGTGGCGGTTGAGCAGGTTATGGCGCAGCTCAGTTTCCAGCAGGCGGATTTGGCGGCTGAGCAATGGCTGGGCGACGCCGAGGAAGTCGGCGGCGCGGGTGTAGCTGCCGAGTTCGGCCACGTGCATGAAGTATTTTAATTGTTTCAAGTCCATTTTTCCGCCTATTATGATATTAATATTATTTTCTGTTCTAAAAGCTATTTAATTTTGTTATAGCTGATAGACAGTATATCAGCTTTTAAAAAGGTTTTTTAGCCATAATAATCCGAGCATTATCTTATCGGCTAGCGATGTGGAAAGGATACAGAATGAGCAGGCAGACAGCGATTCCGGCCATGTTGATGCGCGGCGGCAGCTCGAAAGGCTTGTTTTTTGCGGCGAGCGATTTGCCGGTGGAAACGGCTTCGCGCGATGCGGTGCTGTTGGCCGCGATGGGTTCGCCCGATCCGCGCCAGATCGATGGTGTCGGCGGTGCTCATCCTTTAAGCAGTAAAGTCGGCATCGTTTCGCCGGGCAACACGCCGGGCGTGGACTTACAATTTCTGTTTGCCCAATTGCAGCCGAACAAGGATACGGTAGACACCCAGCCCAATTGCGGCAATATGCTGGCGGCGGCGGTGCCGTTTGCGCTGGAAACCGGCATGGTGAAAGCGCAGGGCGACGAGACCACGCTGCGGGTGCTTACCGTGAACACCGGTATGCTGAGTGACATTACGGTGCAAACCCCCGGCGGGCAGATTGCTTATGACGGCGACGCGCGCATCGACGGCGTTCCCGGTACTGCTGCGCCGGTGCGCATTCGTTTTCTGGATACCGAAGGTTCGGTGGCGGGCAGCCTGCTGCCGACCGGTCGGCCGAAAGACGTGTTCGATATCGAGGGTTTCGGCAAACTGGAAGCCGCTTGTATCGACAACGGCATGCCGATGGTGCTGTTGCGCGCCGAAGATGTGCAGCGCACCGCTTATGAATCGGTGGCGGACATGAACGCCGACACCGAATTGAAATCTATACTGGAAAAACTGCGTTTGCAGGCGGCGCTGGCGATGGGTTTGGGCGATGTTTCGCAGAAAAACTACCCGAAAATGTGCCTGCTCAACCGGCCGCTGCACGGCGGTGCGGTGCACACCCGCTGTTTTATTCCGCATGTTTGCCACGATGCCATCGGCGTGTTGGCGGCGGTAACCGTAGCGACCGCTTGTGTGATGGATGACAGCGTGGCGGCCGGTTTGGTCGAAGCGCCGCCATCCGGCAATTGGTCGGTCGAACACCCGAGCGGCGAATTCAGCGCGGCGCTGGAAGTCGACTCGGCGGGCAAAGTGGCCGGCGCGGCGCTGATTCGCACTGCACGCAATTTGATGCGCGGCGAGGTGTTAATACCGGCTGCGGTTTGGCTTAAATTTAGCGAAAAAACTTAATTTCTGCCACCGCGTTGCAGCGCCTTGTCGTACTAACTGTACTGTCTGCGGCTTGCTGCCTTGTGGCAAAAATAATTTTTTCCGCTAAAGCTTTATTTTTTCAGACAGGCATTGTTCTGTTTTCATTAAAACTACGCTTCATTTCCAACAAAAATACAAAAAACAAAACAGGCAAAGGAGAATCCCACCATGTTGATCAACGGTCACACCCAAGTGATTGCCCATATCGGCTTTCCTACCCACACCTTTAAATCGCCGATGATTTACAACCCCTATTTCGAAAAGGCCGACATCAATGCGTTGGTGGTGCCGTTTTCTTCGCAGGCGCCGGTGTATCCTGCGTTTTTGCGTTCGCTGTTTACCTGCGAAAACGTGATCGGCGCGCTGGTGACCATGCCGCACAAGGTGACCACCATTGATTTGGTTGACCGCTTAACGCCTACTGCGCTGATAGCCGGTTCTTGCAACGCGGTGCGCCGCGGTGCGGACGGCAAGCTGGAAGGCGATATGTTTGACGGCGAGGGCTTTGTGCGCGGTGTGCGCCGCAAAGGTTTTGCGCCGGAAGGCAAGAGCGCTTTGGTGGTGGGCAGCGGCGGTGTCGGCTCGGCGATTGCCGCTTCGTTAGCGGCTGCCGGTGTGGCACGTTTGGCGCTGTTTGATGTGAACACGGCTTCCGCCGATGCGCTGGCCGGCCGTTTGCGCGAACACTATCCGGCCTTAACGGTGGAAACCGGCAGCAATGATCCGGCGGGTTTTGATTTGGTGGTGAACGCCACGCCGCTGGGCATGAACGCGGGCGACCCGATGCCGATGGATGTAGACCGCATTGCGCCGGAAACTTTTGTCGGCGAAGTGGTGCTGCAAAGCGAAACCACCGCTTTTCTGGCCGCCGCCCAAGCGCGCGGTTGTAAGGTGCAGGTGGGAACCGATATGTTGTTTGAACAGATTCCAGTGTATTTGGAATATTTCGGTCTACCGACCACCACCGCAGAACATTTGCGTGAAGTAGCGACCATCCGCTATTAATGCTTTCAGACAGGCATTGTGTAACCCAATGCCTGTCTGAAAAAACATAACAACAGTAAAAAGATAACTCAAAGAGGAGACAATAATGTCGCAACCCAATGAAATCAATGTGCGCGAGCTGCTCGACAGCCGCGACATCAGTATGTATCAGAAGCTGGTGATTTTTCTCTGCTTCCTGATTGTGGTGATGGACGGCTTCGACGTGGTGATTATGGGCTTCGTCGGCCCCGCGCTGAAAGAAGCCTGGAGCCTGAGCAACAGCGATTTGGCGCCGGTGTTGAGCGCGGCTTTGTTCGGCCTAACCTTCGGCGCACTCACCGCCGGCCCGTTGGGCGACCGCTTTGGTCGTCGCAAGGTTTTGATTGTGAGTGTGTTTGTGTTTGGTTTGTTCACCTTGCTGGTGGCGTTTTCCAGCGAAGTGTGGCATTTGATTGCCAAGCGCTTTATTGCCGGCTTTGCCATGGGCGGCATCATGCCGATGGTGGCGACGCTGGCCAAGGAATATTCGCCGGCACGCCGCAGCGCCTTGATGGTGACCATCGTGTTTGCCGGTTTTACCGTCGGTGCGGCCGGTGGCGGCTTCTTGGCGGCCTGGATGATTCCGCAATGGGGCTGGGAGAGCGTGTTTATTTTCGGCGGTGTATTGCCTATGCTGTTGAGCGTATTCATGATTTTCCGTCTGCCCGAATCGCTCACCTTTATGGTACACCACGGCCACGACCGTAAAGCGATCCGCACCATCGTTGAGCGTTGCGCACCCGGTACCACCACCGAAAACAGCGTGTTCAGCGTACCGGCGGCAACCACGGTAAACGCCAATGAAAATGCGGTGAAAACCGTGTTGAACAGCCATTACCGCACCGGCAGCCTGTTGCTGTGGCTGATTTACTTCTGCCATTTGTTCTTGGTGTATCTGCTGGGCAGCTGGATGCCGACCATGATTAAAGAGTCGGGCATGTCGTTCCAACAAGCTTCGATTATTTCCGCCATGTTCCAATTGGGCGGCCCGTTGGGCTCGGTGATGTTGGGCTGGTTGATGGATAAACTCGAACCGCACCGCGTATTGTCTGCTTCATACCTGTTGGGCGCAGTGGTATTGGTGGCGATGAGCAATATCGGCGGCGAATATGTATTGTTGTGCATCACTGCCTTCGTAATCGGCGCGGCCTTCAACGGCGGCGGTACCGGCATGAACGCCTTGTCGAGCAACTTCTTCCCCTTGAGCGCCCGCGCCACCGGCAATGGCTGGATGCACGGCATCGGCCGCACCGGTGCCATCATTTCCGCCTTCGCCGGCGCCTGGATGCTGAACCAAGGCTGGAATTTCTCAACCGTGGCGATGGCTTTGACTGTACCGGCTGTCATCATTGCTGTTGCGTTAACCGTGAAGTTCTTTATCTACCGCAACGCGCCGCACGCGGATTAATTAGCTGAATAGAATGCCTGTCTGAAAAATTGGCTTTCAGACAGGCATTGTTTATTGAATCCCTCAGGGAGAAACACCATGAAACACTGTATTGCCACCGTATCGCTCAGCGGTACGCTGCCCGAGAAATTGCAGGCCATTGCCGCCGCCGGTTTTGACGGCGTAGAAATTTTCGAGAACGACTTATTGTATTTCAGCGGCTCACCGGCCGACATCCGCCAAATGTGCGCCGATCTCAACTTAGAGATCATGCTGTTTCAGCCATTCCGCGATTTCGAAGGTGGCCCGCGCGGGCGTTTGGATAGGCAGCTTGACCGCGCCCGCCGCAAATTCGAGTTGATGGCTGAATTGGGTACCGACCGCCTGCTGGTGTGCAGCAATGTGTCGCCCAGCACCAGCCGCGACAACAAACTGATTGCCGAAGATTTACACCGCCTGGCCGAATGCGCCGCCGAACACAATATGCTGGTCGGCTACGAAGCGCTGGCCTGGGGCGCGCACGTTTATTCCTACCGCCATGCTTGGCAACTGGTGCAGGCGGTCGATCATCCCAATCTCGGCATTATTCTCGACAGCTTCCATACCCTGTCGATAGAAGACGACTTGAGCACCTTGGCACAGATTCCACCCGAAAAAATCGTGTTTGTACAACTGGCCGACGCGCCGAAAATGAAAATGGACGTGCTCGAATGGAGCCGCCACTACCGCAACTTCCCCGGTCAGGGCGAGTTGGACGTGGCCGCCTTTATGAAACCGCTGATTGCCAACGGCTATCACGGCCCGTTGTCATTGGAAGTGTTCAACGACAAATTCCGCGCCGCGCCCGGCACCGCCACCACCCGCGATGCGCGCGCTTCGCTGTTTTATCTGGAAGAGCAGGTCGGCCGCCAGTTGCAGGCCGAAAAGCAGCCGCGCCCGGCCGATTTGTTTCACCCGCCGCAGCCGCCCGAATACCGCGGCATGGAGTTTATCGAGTTTGCGGTGAACGACGAGAGCGCCGAAAACCTGGGCGAGGTGCTCGAGCAATACGGCTTCTACCGCACCGGCGAACACAAAACCAAAAACGTGCAGCTTTATCAGCAGGGCGATATCCGGCTGATTCTCAACGCCGAACCCGATTCGCTGGCTGATGCCTTCTATGCCGCGCACGGCACTTCGGTGTGCGCTACCGCCTATACCGTTGCCAACGCCCGCCAGTTGTACGACCGCGCGGTCGGCTACGGCTGCAAGATTTATGAAGGCAAAGTCGGCCCCAACGAACGCCACATTCTGGCGGTACGCGCGCCCAACGGCAGCTTGCAGTATTTTGTCGACAGCAATATTTACGACGCCGATTTCACTCTGACCCCGCAAAACGGCGAATCGCTGCTCGGCCGCATCGACCACGCCGCCTTCGGCATGACGCCCGATGCGGTGGAAAGCTGGACGCTGCATTTCCGCGCCATTTTCGGTTTCCAGATCGAAGCCGATATGACGCTGGCCGACCCCTACGGCCTGATGAAAAGCCGGGTGGTGCGCAGCGACAACGGCCGCGTGCGCCATCCGCTGAACGTATCCAGCGACCAAAACACCGTGCTGTCGCGCTCGGTGGCCACCTATAAAGGCAGCGGCCTGCAACACATCGCCTTCAGTTGCGACGATATTTTCAGCACGGTGAAAAAACTGCGCGCCAACGGCGCCCGCCTGCTGGATATTCCCGAGAATTATTACGACGATCTGCAAGCTCGTTTCGGCCTAGACGATGAGTTCACCGACCGCCTGCGCGAGCATCATCTGCTGTACGACGCCGATGCCAACGGCGGCGAGTTCTTGCACGTCTATTCCGAGCCGGTGGAAGAGCGCTTCTTCTTTGAAGTGATCCAACGCATCAACGGCTACGACCAATACGGCGCCGCCAACACGCCGGTGCGGCTGATGGCGCAGGATTTGTATTGGAAACGGCAGCAGGAAAGAGGGTAGCTTGTGTCGTCATACTCGGGTCAAGCCCGAGTATGACGGTATCCAATTTTTCAGACAGGCATTTAGTCCATCTCAAGCCGTAAAAACAACAATCCGCCGCCCGATTGGGCAAAGGCATCGTAATATTGTGTTGTCTTATTTAATCGGTGCGGGCGCAGGCGGTATAATGCGCGAAGATTTTAAATATGATGAAACAGCATTATGGGGGACTAAAAATGCGCCGTTTATTTGCCGTATTGATTATGTGTTTCGCCACCGCCAGTTGGGCGGGTCGCGTGGTACCGCCGGATATGAATGTGGCGGTGTTGCAGCAGGTGAGCTATCCGCAGGTGGTGTTGAGCCCCGACGGTTTCTCTTGGCTGCGCGTGTTCACCTTGGGCTGGCTCCAAGGCAGCACGGCTTATGAAGCCGTGGAAGGCGTGCGTATCCGCGATGAAAACAATCGCTTTATCGTGAAAAACCGTTTACCTGCCAAGGCCGGTAAGCCGGTGGCGGTGCGGATGGATAATGGCCAGCGCATCGTGGAAATCTGGGTATTGTCGCCGGACGAGCAGGCTTATTTGCGCGAGCGGGCGAAAAAGCAGTAAACCAATCCGTCATACTCGGGCTTGACCCGAGTATCTTTATGTTGCTTAAGAAAAGCGAGATACTCGGGTCAAGCCCGAGTATGACGTGACAGAATATAAGAATGCCTGTCTGAAAAACTTTTCAGACAGGCATTCTTATCATCACTTTATCTCTATACGCAGCAATAATCTTTGGGGCTGTCCTAGATAACTAGGGTTATTCAAAAACATTTAAAATAACCCTTATGAAGAAAAGCCGTTTAAGTCAGTATAAACAACAAAAGCTAATCGAGCTGTTTGTTGCCGGTGTAACCGCCAGAACCGCAGCGGAATTAGCAGGTGTCCATCGCAATACTGCCGCTTATTACTTTCACCGTTTGCGTCTGCTGATTTACCAAAACAGCCCGCACCTGGAAATGTTCGACGGTGAAATCGAAGCCGATGAAAGTTATTTTGGCGGCCACAGAAAAGGCAAGCGTGGACGCGGTGCGGCTGGGAAAGTGCCGGTATTCGGGCTATTAAAGCGAAACGGAAAAGTTTATACCGTTGCTGTTCCGAATACTCAAACCGTTACTTTGCTGCCGATTATTCGGGAACAAGTTAAGCCCGACAGCATTGTTTATACGGATTACTATAAAAGCTATGATGTATTGGATGTCAGCGAGTTTAACCATTTTCGCATCAATCACAGTACTCATTTTGCAGACAAGCAAAACCATATAAACGGTATTGAGAACTTTTGGAATCAGGCAAAACGTCATTTACGCAAGTTCAACGGCATTCCTAAAGCCCATTTTGAGCTGTATTTGAAGGAGTGCGAATGGCGTTTTAACCACAGTGAAATAAAGTCTCAATTATCCATTTTAAAACAATTAGTAAGAAGCAATTTGGCCTAGTTATCTAGGACAGCCCCTAATCTTTTTTTAGTATCACGAGCTGGGAGCGCGGGCGGCTCGCCCGCAGGCAA
>CALFOA010000227.1 GCA_937919795.1 uncultured Neisseria sp. | reverse complement strand
TCGAATGCGGTAGTAATGCATAACGGCTTGGTGTTTGAAGTCTACGGTATATTTGCTCATAAGAAAACTGCACCTTTATGGGTTGGATGGGGGGTGTCCAACTTTGGGGGTGCAGTTCAACCTTTCAGACGGCCTTTTGATTAAGCCGGAGTATCAATTGCGCTTGGGATCGTTGGGGCGTAACTGCGCGGCCAGTTTGTCGAGTATGCCGTTTACAAATTTATGGCCGTCGGTGCCGCCGAAGGTTTTGGTCACTTCAATGGCTTCGTTGATGATCACCGGATAAGGGGTTTCGGGCATGGCAGCCAATTCGTGGCAGGCCATCAGCAGCACGGCGCGTTCGATGGGGCTCAAATCGTTTTCATCGCGGTCGAGCAGCGGGCGGATTTGCTGCATGTAATCGCGCTGGTTGGCGTGGGCGCCGAAAAACAGGGCGGTAAACAAAGGCTCGTCGGCTTTGGCAAAATCGCTGCTTTCGCGGATGTTTTGCGTCACTTCGGCGGCGCTGCTTTGGTTGAGCGCGGCTTGGTAAAGTGCCTGCACGGCAAATTCGCGGGCGCGGCGGCGGGCGGTTTTCATAAGGGCTTCCTTGCAATAGCGTTCAGACGGCCTGTTGGCAAAATGCTTGCGCCAACAGGCCGTCTGAACAAAAAATTAATCGTCGGCACCGATTAAGGTGTTGATCAGGTTGGCGCATTCCACCGCCACCACGGCGGCATCGCGGGCTTTTTCTTCGATGCGCACATGCGCTTGCTCATCGTTTTCGGTGGTGAGCACGGCGTTGGCAATCGGGATGTTGAAATCCAGCCCCACGCGGGTGATGGCGGCGCCCGATTCGTTGGCCACCAGCTCGAAATGATAAGTTTCGCCGCGAATCACGGCGCCGATGGCCACTAAGGCATCGTAGCGGCCCGAGGCGGCCATGTTTTGCAGCACCAGCGCCACTTCCAGCGCGCCGGGCACGGTGGCGATGGTGATGTGTTTGCTTTTCACGCCCATTTCTTGCAACTTGTCGGTGCACACTTGCAGCATGGCGCTGCCGATTTCGTTGCTGAAACGCGCTTGCACAATGCCGATGCGCAGGCCTTTGCCGTTGAGGTTGGGGAGCAGGGTTTTCATGGCATTCTCTCTATTTTAATTAAGGTGGGTTTGGCTATCCAAGCCGGCGACCGTGCATAATGATGGCGGCGGGGAAATCAGTCTTTCGGCTGCCAGTCGGCCACGGCTTGAAATTCGCCGTGTTCGTCTGTTTCCCAGGCGCTGCCTTCGGGTTGATTGATGAATTCGTTTACCGCCGGGTTGCTTTGGGTGATGTCGCTGATGCTGTAAACGGTGAAATTATCGGGGTTGTCGCAATATTCGTCGGTTTCGTCGCCGCTGAAAAAGCGCCAGCCGCTGTCGTTTTCAAACACCGGCGCTTCGCGATACATAAAGCCCACCGGCGCGCCTTCTTCGCTCACGGCTTTGGTGGCGATGCAGCGGCCCAGCGCGGTGGAAAGGGCGGAGGCAAATTTATTCATAATGTTTTTTCAGACGGCCTGATGATTGTAAAAGCGGATTTTACACGATTCGGCGGCGTTTCGCACGGTTGGGATGGGGTGCGGCGGGTGCATGACATGCGCTGTTGATCACAGAGGCCGTCTGATACCAATTCAAAAAAAGTAAGCTAACAAGGCGGCGAGCCGAAGACAGTACACCTAGTACGGCTAGGCGAGCTAACGAAGTTAGGTTATTTTTTTGGATTGGTATGAAAACTTTTCAGACGGCCTTGGCTTTGATGCGGTTGTGGGTCGGATACCTGTATCCGACATCACACCGGCCTTGATGCTTGTTCTGCGAACAAGTGTCGGATTCGAGAATCCGACCTACGCACTATAGAGGAATGCATAAAAAAGTGATACGGCGGGTAGGTTGGGTTGCAAACCCAACAAATCCACAAGCCG
>CALFOA010000226.1 GCA_937919795.1 uncultured Neisseria sp. | reverse complement strand
AGACGGGTTGTTTGAGCGTTCCTCTGCCACGCTTTAACTTGCCATGAAAACCGCGCTGCCGTTTGGCACCAAAATAACTTTCATCAACCTCTATGCTGCCGTATAGCAGGTCTTTTTGCTCGCTTTGATAGCGGTATATCTCGTGCCTGAAAATGCTATACCAATGGTTGATGGTATTGCGGTTGAAGCCTGTCAGCAAAGCGGTTTTAGAGGCTTCTATATCGACACAAAAATGCTTGATAATTTTTTTGAGCTGATAGTCGCTTAACTTGGTGTTATATTTCATTTTTCTAGTCTAACAGAGCTATTCTGCTAGTCTAGAGCCTATTTAATTGAGCGTATGATGGGTTATTCCCAAATAATGCCTGTCTGAAAGATAAATGCTTTCAGACAGGCATTTTCACGGTTTCAACTTTCCGCATTCTCTTGATCAACTTTCACTTGGCAAAGCTGCACCGTCGGCAGCAGCAGTTCTTCAATTAAACGGCGGAATAGCGGACTATCCAGCGGGCTGTCTTCGTTGCGACCGAACAGCAGCGCGACTTCGGGGTAATCGCGTTGGCCAGCGAGTTGATGGCCACCGTTATAAGCCGATAGGGCGGCTTGGTAGGCTTTTTGCCAGCGTTCCTCGTCGTTGGCGGCTTTGTTGTCTTTTAAATAAGCTTCAGCCGCTTTCAGGCACACGCGCGGGAAGAAGGGTAAGGGATGGGTTTGGCCGAGTAGATAATCGGCCAGCCATTGTTGCAGCAAGGTTTGGGCTGCGTTTTGTTCAACTTCGGGCAGGGTTTGGCATTGGCCTTCGTATAGCCAATGGCTCTCGAAACGGTTGCCGCTGGTGGGGCGCACGGCGTTGAAAATCAGGTGTTCGAGATAGAGCGCGATTTGGGTGGGCGCATTCGGTTTGCGATCCAAAAAATATAACTGGCCATGCTGATGGTGGCGGTTGAAGCTGCCGACCAAGCGGTAATCGCCCAGCGGCAAGCTGTACGGCGTGGCGGGCAGTTTCGGGCTTTTAATCAGTTCATCATTTAAGGATTTGGCTTGTTGTTCGTAATATTGCCGCCAAAGCCTGCCCAATTCGCCGGCGGGCAGGCTGCTTTCGGCTTGCAGGCGCTCGGCGGTGTGCTTGAAATCTTCGTTGTGCTGGCGGGCGGCCAAATATTCGCTGCCGATGCGGGCTTCGTCCACCGGCTCGAACGGTTCGGCGGCATCCCAAGCGGGGTCGGTGTAGGGGCGTTTCCAGCCGAGGTTCTGGCGCAGCCAAACGCTGGCGGGATTGCGCCAGAATTGCAGAAAACTGTGCTGGGAAATTTCTGTCGGGTTATCGGCGCTGTCGTTTAAAGGCTGGCGGTAAAACGGCTGCGGTTCGCTTGGTGGCTGATTGAGGGCGTCGGCATAATCGCTGCGGCTGCTGCTAAAGCTTTGGCCGTTGAAATACTGATGGGAAAAGGCTTGCAGCGGATGTTGTTTGATATATTGTTCACGCAGTTGGCGGGCGGGGATATTGGTCATCGCGGCCAGCGTGTCGAACAATTCGCCCAATAAGGCGGAAGGGGCGAGTTCTTCGTCTTTGCGGATGTCGCGGCCGATGTAGGAAAGGTAGAGCTTTTCGCGTGCGCTCATCAGGGTTTCGAGAAACAGGTAGCGGTCGTCTTCGCGGCGGGCGCGGTCGCCTTTGCGCGGGTGGCGGGCGATTAAATCGAAGGCGGGGGCGCGGGTGTTGCGCGGGAAGTCGTTGTCGTTGAGGCCGAGCAGGCAAATCATTTTAAACGGCAGGCTGCGCATCGGCACCATGCTGCAAATGGTGATGCCGCCGCGCAGGAAACCGGCTTCGCTGTGGCTGTCGAGGAAGCGGCGGATGTGGCCGACGGCGGTTTCGCGCGGCAGCGGGCGGCTGAATCCGGCCAAATCGGCTTCTTCTTGCCAACGGGCGAGCAGTTGGTCGATTTGCTGGCGGGCGTTTTGGTCGCTGCTTGCCACGTCAAACAAGGTGTCGGTGAGTTCGCGCAGCCGTTGCGCCCAGAGGGTGATGCCAGCAGGGGTGTCCCAATTGCGGCGGATGTCGGCGAGGGTGCGCACAAAAGCGGCGAAGCGCGCCAGTATTTCGAGCTGGTTGGGATCGGTATAAAAAGCGCTGGTGTGCTGCCACAAACCGCTGTTTTCCGGTAGCAGCCAGCCTAAAATCAGGCGGTCGAGGCCTTGCTGCCAGGTAAACAGATTGTCGGCTTCGCCGCGCATCTCGGCGTCGCTGCCCCAGCGGATGTGCAGTTGGGCGACGGTTTCGTGCAACAGCGGTAAGTCTTCGCGTTGCAGGCCGAAGCGTTGCAATAAGTTGGGGCTTTCGAGCAGGGCGAGCAGGCGGTCGACTTCAAAGCGGCTGTCTAGCACTGCCAGACTTTGTTCCAGTGCGTGCAGCAAGGGCTGATTTCGGCTGAGTTTTACGTCGGAAAGGCTGTAAGGCAGCGCTTGTGCATTGCCTTGGCGTTGGCCGAAAACGGCTTCGATAAAGGGGGCGTAAGGTTCGATATTGGGGGTGAGTACGGCAATATCGTGCGGCTGCCAATCGGGATGCTGTTGCAAGGTGTCGAGCAGTTGTTCCTTCAGGATTTGCAATTCGCGCAAGGGGCTGTGGGCGGACACGATGTGTATGCTGTCGTCCCATTCGGCGGTGCCGTTGCTGCCGGGTTGGGTGAGGGTTTGGATGTCGTGTTGCAGGTTGTGCAGCAGGCTGTTGGACGGCGGCTCATCGGCGTAAACCTGCAATTCTAAGCGTGCGCCGCTTTCGGTGAGCGCATCGAAAAAGTCACGGCCTTGTTTGCCCAACGAAGCGAGCAGCGGATGGCCGGATGCTTCGGCTTCCGGGTGTTCGAGCAGGTGGGCGGGGCTGAGGGCGTTGCCCCAAAATTCGCTGCTTGGGTTGAGCGCGAAGATATGGATGTCGATGTGTTCGCCCAGCGCCTGCAATAATTGTAGATACATCGGCGCCAGCGTGGCGATGCCGAACACCAGAATACGCTCGGGTAGAGGATGGCGGCCAAGCCCGGCCAGCAGGTTTTGCCATAAGGCGACGCGGTGTGGGGTGTTGGGAGCGCCGTCGTCTAAAAAACGCCAAAGCTCGGCCTGCCAGCGCTCGCCTTCGCCCAAGCCCAGCAGTTTGCCGCTTTGCCAGCTATTGATCCAATCGGGTCGGTAAACCAAATACTGGTCGAAGATGTCGGCCAGTTGGCCGGAGAGTTGATAAGCGGCCTGTTCGCCGTTGCCCAAATAAGCCGCCAGCGCTTGGCGGCTGTCGGCCAGTTGTTCATCGGTTTGCAGTCGCTCGCTGCCGAACAGATCCAGCAGCCGCCAGCGCATCACTTCGGTGGAAAACGGGCTGAGTGCGGGCGTATCGGGCAGGATTTCGCGCATCAGCCGCCAAGCCAGTGCGGCGGGCAGGCTGAAATGCAGATTGGCGGCGATGCCGCTGCTGTTGGCTAGGTATTGGTTGAGGAAGCGGCGCATTCCTTGGCTTTGCACCACCAGTTCTTCGGCAGCGAGCGGATGGTTCAAAGGCTGACGCTGGCGTACGGCTTGCAGCAGTTCGGCTAAGTCTTCAAGGCGGTTGGATTGGTAGAGGTAGAGCATGGTTAGGGCGCGGTAAGTTTTCAGACAGGCATACTTATTCAGACAGGCCTATTGTAACGCGGAACACAGTTCATTGCCTTGCGGTAAATATCGATTCAACAACAAAACGGCACTTTGGTAACCAAAGTGCCGTTGATTGATTTCAGACAGTTTTATATCGACGAAGACAACTGCCAAGTAGCGGCAACCGATTGTTTCAGCCATTGTACGGTCGGGTTTTGCTCGTGCTCATCCAAATAGATAAAGTGCAAAGGCAAGGTTTGGCGCAGTTGTTCGATCACATTCAAAGGCTTGCCGGAAGCGATGGCGCTTTCTGCTTTATCGCTGGGCACCATCGCCACGCCGATGCCGGCGCTGACCAAATCAATGATGGTTTGCGGATAGTCGCAGATAATCTGGCGTTTGGGCGACAGGCGGTTGCTGCGCCAGAATTGTTGCACGTGTTTGTTGCTGCTGGAAACGCCGGACATTTCAATCCAAGTGTAGTTTTCCAAGCTGCGCGGCAGGTTGCTCTGGATGGCGGCCGCTTCGCTTTGCGGGCAGATTAAAGAATAGTGGATGTTTTCCAGAAAAACACTGCGTATGCTGCGGGTGTTGGCGTTGCCCAGATAAAAGCCGCTGTGTATTTGGCCGGCCAGAATGCGGTTAAGAATTTCACCGCTCATGCCGTATTGGATGTGTAGGTGGATATCGGGCGCGCTGTTGCTCAACAGGCGGGTGAGTTGGGTGACTCTTTCGGAGTTTACCGGATGAATCAGACCTAATTGGGCTTCCTGGGTGTAGTTTTCGGCCAAACTTTCGGCAAAGCTGTCGAGCTTGTGCTTGTGTTGCAGCAGCGCTTCGGCTTCCGGCAATAAAATTTCGCCGGCGCGGGTGAGCGTCATGCCGCTGCTGTTGCGGTGGAACAGGGCGGTGCCGACATGGTTTTCAATGGCTTTGATTTGTGCGGAAACGGCAGGCTGCGACAAATGCAGCCGTTCAGCCGCCTGGGTAAGATTGCGGTGATAGGCTACGGTTACAAAAGATTTTAGCTGATTTAAATCCATCGAAACTCTCGCTGTTTCACTTGCCTGCTCTACTTTTCGCAATGCCGGGCAAGTGATTTTATTTATAAGTTAAAAGAGTATTGTTAACTTTTTTGAATGCTTTTTTACACATCAAAATTTCACCCGCAAAGGCTAAGCGTTTTTTTTTATGGGTAATTTCATAAGGCTATCAGGAAAATCG
>CALFOA010000225.1 GCA_937919795.1 uncultured Neisseria sp. | reverse complement strand
CCAAATTGTGGTGTTTTTTCGCTTATTTTTACGGGGCGATGATGATTATAAGACGTTATTTCATCAAGCCGATGAACACGGTGATTTTTTTTACAACCAACAACACTTAGATAGTAAAATTGCTGACTATGTCGTAAATCTTGCTAATCCTACTCATAAACCAACCGCTAAATTAACGTCGGAACGTATTAATCAAAGCGATAGCTTAGTCTACCTTATTCAAACCAAAACCAACTTATTACAACTTAGCCAACGCCAGCTCAGTAGTGAATACTACCAAGAAGGATTAGGTTGGCATAGCGGTACTCGTCCGTTTTTGACACAGGCTCAATTACACCAAACCTATCAGCATATTCAACAAGGACTGGACAGCCTTGAACCACAAATTTTCGAGATAGATGACAATTCTCTACAGTTTCAGTTATCCCCATTACGATTAAGCCGAACCAACGATAACACGTTTGACGCATTTACAAGATATTTACCGACAGATACGGTATTTGATAATAGAAACTGGTTATCTCAACAACAAAATACCTTACCTTTATATCTTAATGCATTTGGGCAAACGGTCTGCGATACGATTTTTGGGCAAAATGACAGTTTTCCGTTATTGGTCAATGCACCTGCCTTACATGGTAAAACCAGTCTATTGGCTATTTTAACGGCTCATTATCTATTGCAATCGCCTAGTGTAAATCAAGGCTTGTTACCAGTTTTATTGATCTGTCAGCCCTATGAGAAACTGGCTTTAAGAACAGCGATTGCCAATTATCTGTTGTACCAAGTCAACAACAATGTCAATATTCAACTTCATAGCGATTCGCTTGCCCAAACTATTGACGCATGCTGTATGGATTTATACGAGCTTGCTGAAGGTTTATTACCAGATTTTCAAAACCGATTTGATCAAGGCTTATTGGTTGACCGCTATCGATTTGGCAAGCTATGGGACAAAGCACCTTTTATCAAAAACCAAAAACTTAGCCATATTTGTGCCGATTTAGCGTGGTTTGTCATCCAGCACCTAATCAAAGGTGAACAGGATATCTTTGGTGAAGGCAAAGCCTTTAAAGATGGCTTAACTAACTATTCGGCGTTAACCATAGAACTCTATCAGTTGATTTATGATGAGATTTGGCTGGATTGGTATGAGCCACTACAAGAACAAGGTTATTGGGATTTGCATGACCTGTTAGCCTTGGTCAATCGTCAAGGTGACTTTTCACAACGCTATGCCAGCATTTTGATAGACAATGCCGAGCAATTCGGCCTGAATCCCGCCGAAGTGGCGGCGATGGACAAACCCGTGCTGATTCGCCGGCTTGATGATGATGTGGATATTGCCAAAGCAGCGGTGGCCTCGAATGAAGGCGGCGGCTTGGGTATGAGCGCCTTGGAGCAAGCGCGGGTAGATGCAGACCGCCTGCCTGATTTCGGCACCTTTGCACCGGACGACAACGGCGAATTGAACACACCGGCCAATCGCGGCTTTATCCGCCAATTTGTGGGGCAGATGCCCACCACCGTACAGGCGAAGATGGTGGATGCGCAAGGCATGTTGAGCCAAGAGGGAACCCGCCGGCTGCACAACGCCTTACTGCACCGCGCCTACGGCAACAGCCCCGCCTTGAGCCGCCTGGTGGAGAGCACCGATCAGGGCGCGCGCAATATGGTAAGCGCCATGATGCAGGCCGCCCCGACCATTGCCAAAGCGCGAGACCACATCAAATCCGGCGCGATGCATGATGCCGACATTGCGGCCGATATTGTATCAGCGGTGGAAAAGCTCAACCAATTGCGAGAGAGCGGCAGCAGCACGGCAGATTATTTGGCACAGCAAGGCATGTTTGAAGATGACTTAAGCCCCGTTGCCCGCGATTTGCTGCAATTCTTGGACGAACACAAACGCAGCGCCAAAGCCATTGCCACGCTGTTGCGTAACTATTACGATTTACTGGGCGCACAAGGCAGCCCCAATCAAGCCGATGTATTCGGCGATAACACCGCACCCGACAAACAACAGCTATTACGAAAGGCAGCAGATGACTACAAACAACAAAACGGCACCGCCGAACAAAATGAACTCTTCGGAAATTCCGAAACCTTCAGACGGCCTCAAGAGCCTGATCGGCAAACTGGACAACAACCCGAAAGCGGCAAGCGCGATGCAGCAGGCGCTGGCGAAGACGCGGGCGGAGTTGAAAAACAGCAAGACGGATTAAAGTTCAGCCGTGGCGCAATGCTGGGCGATAAAAAGAAATCAGACCCCGCCGACTTTAACGAAGCACTTCAGCAGGCGGGCGGTTTTGCCGCTTACGACAAAGCAATAGCCGCCGGAAAAACAAAATTGACCCTGCGGGAATGGGTGTGGGTGCGCACCCCGCAATTCAAACGCTGGTTCGGCGACTGGGAAAACGACCCGGCCAATGCCTCTAAAATCATCGACCGCGAAACAGGTGAACCCAAGCCGGTTTACCACAACAGCGGCGAACAGCTTACCGAGTTTGACCTTGAATTTGTGCGTACGTCTGTTGAAATTCAGGCGCACTTCTTCGCGCCTGAAAGTGATCCGTACAAAGAGTATGGCGAGTATGAGCATATTGTATTCCTGAATATCCGCAACCCCGCAGATGCGCAGACGGCCTATGCGGGTTTTGGCGAAAAGATGGTGAAAAGTGATGCGGG
>CALFOA010000224.1 GCA_937919795.1 uncultured Neisseria sp. | reverse complement strand
CTTCGGTAAGATGAAAAACAGGCTGAAGCAGTTCGCTGAAGCCTGTTTTGCTTTTTCGGCTGAATCAAAACGATGTTAAAATACCATCGTTGTGTTGCCGGTAATGTTTTTCAGACAGGCATTTTGCTACCGGCGCGCTGTCGATATGATTGTGAAGAAAACTTATGACTTATCAAGTACTCGCCCGTAAATGGCGGCCGAAAACCTTTGCCGATCTGGTTGGTCAGGAACATGTGGTCAAAGCGCTGAAAAACGCGCTCGATAAAGGCCGCCTGCACCATGCTTATCTGTTAACCGGCACCCGCGGGGTTGGCAAAACCACCATCGCGCGGATTCTGGCCAAAAGCCTGAACTGTGAAAACCCGCACAACGGCGAGCCTTGCGGCGAGTGCCGCAGTTGCCGCGAGATCGACAGCGGTCGCTTTGTTGATTTGCTGGAAATCGATGCCGCCTCCAATACCGGTATCGATAATATCCGCGAGGTACTGGAAAACGCCCAATACGCGCCGACGGCCGGTAAGTACAAAGTCTATATCATCGATGAGGTGCACATGCTCTCCAAGTCGGCTTTCAACGCCATGCTGAAAACACTGGAAGAGCCGCCCGAGCATGTGAAATTTATTTTGGCGACTACCGACCCGCATAAAGTGCCGGTAACCGTGTTGAGCCGTTGCCTGCAATTTGTGTTGCGCAATATGACCGCGCAGCAGGTGGCCGACTATCTGGCTTATGTGTTGGATGCCGAGCAGGTACCTTATGAAACACCGGCGCTGCAATTACTTGGCCGCGCTGCGATGGGTTCGATGCGCGACGCCTTGAGCTTGCTCGATCAGGCGATTGCGATGGGTTCGGGCAATGTTAGCGAGCAGGACGTTCGCCACATGATCGGCGCGGTCGATAAGCATTATCTTTATGAATTGCTGCAAGGCATTGTGAACCAAGACGGTGAAGCGCTGATGGCCACCGCGCAGGATATGGCGGCGCGGGCAGTAGGTTTTGACAATGCCTTGAGCGAGCTGGCGCTGTTGCTGCAAAAACTGGCGCTGTATCGCGCGGTGCCGACGGCAGTAGCGCAAGACGATCCCGAACACGACACCTTGATGCGTTTGAGCCAGTATTTGGGTGACGAACAGATTCAGTTGTATTACCAATGTGCAGTGCGCGGCCGTCAGGATTTGAGCCTGGCACCGGACGAATACGCCGGTTTTGTGATGACTTTGCTGCGTATGCTGGCTTTCGCGCCGGTGGCGGCCAAAGGCCAGCCGATGGACGGCGTAATCGAAGGCACTCAGTTGCATAATCCCGTACATCACGCCCGCAGTGAACCGGCAAAAAAGCCGATCGCTCCGCCTGAAGTTCAGGTCAGCAGCCCGCCACGGGCGGAGCAGCAGGCAGTAGCCGAGCCGGAAGATACGCCGCCGTGGGAAGAAGCGGCAGGGGAAACTGAATCAGAACCTAAAACGGAAACGGTGCTGGTGCCGCAAGCGGATGCTGTGGTTGAACATACGGCAGTTGAAGAAGCTGCGGAAAGCGGTGAAGCTGTTACCGAAGTTCAGGCGCAAGCAGACGAAGCCGAGTACCTGCCGCATACCGAAGACATTGGCGTGGTATCGGCGCAGTGGGAAGAATACAGCGATGAAGGTTTGGCGGCTGAGGCGGAATCAGTAGCGGTGGTTGAATTTGCCGAGATGCCGCCGGAAGAGCCAGATAGCGGCGAAGAGGGTGAAGAAGATTTGGCGCCGCCGCCCATACCGGATATTTTTGACGGCGATAGCGAGGATGCGCCTGCGGTATTTGCTGCCGTACCGGATTTAAATCAGGAAAACTGGCCGGCAATTTGCAAGCAGTTGGCGCCGCAATTGGGTTCGGCACAAATGCTGACGCTGCACACCGCTTGGGTGGGCTTTGATGAAACACAGAACGAGTTGACATTATCCATCAGCCCACAGGCGGCGGGTACGGTGAAAAACCGCGACAATATCGAAAAAATCCGCCAGGCGCTGGCCGATGCTTATGTGTTGCCCGCTTTGAAGTTGCAAAACCTGCCTTGGCAGGATGATGCCGGCTGGGAAACGCCCACCATGCGCCGCCAGCGGTTACAAGAAGAAGGTAAGGCCAGAGCGCAGCAATTGCTGGAAGCCGATGTGGCCTGCCAACAACTGATGGAAGAGCTGGACTGCCGACAATGGCGCAAAGGCACGGTAGATTTGTTGGCGAATCTGGATGAATAGCAAGGTTGGTTTCACACGGTTGTTGTATAGAATGCCTGTCTGAAAGCAATACAAAGCAGGATAAATCCGTTAGAATACCCCCTTTTTTAAATGATTCACGATATTTGAAAACCTGTTTTTTCAGACAGGTATTTCACAAGATAAGGAGCAGACGATGTTTGGAAAAGCCGGTTTGGGCGGCTTGATGCAGCAAGCCCAGAAAATGCAGGAAAACATGAAAAAAGCGCAAGCTGAGCTGGCGCACACCGAAGTAACCGGCGAAGCCGGCAACGGCTTGGTTAAAGTGGTGATGACTTGCAACCATGTAGTAAAAAGCCTAGACATCAGCCCGGATTTGATCGCCGAAGCGGTGGATGATAAAGAAATGCTGGAAGATTTGGTATTGGCTGCCATCAATGCTGCCAGCGATGCGGCGGAAGAAACGACTAACAGCCGCATGGGCGCGTTTACCCAAGGCCTGCCGCCCGGTTTTGGTGACTTCTTCAAATAATTTTTGTGACTATTCATAAAAGAAACCCGCTACTTGGCGGGTTTCTTTTGGTTTAGAGAGTATAGGAAAAGGTTCTTACCACTCTTCGCCCAACAATTGCTCGCGAGTCAGCAGGAACACAAAGCCATCGCCACCGCTGGTTTCCAACCAAGTAAACGGCAATTCCGGATAGGCTTGCTCCAATACCTCGCGGTTGTGGCCGATTTCCACCAACAATACGCCTTTAGGGTTTAAGTATTTGGCAGCATACAGCAGAATCTGGCGAGTAGCATCCAAGCCGTCGTCGCCGCTGCCGAGCGAGAGCTCCGGCTCATGTAGATATTCTGGTGGCAGCTCGGCCACCGATTCGGCATCGACATAAGGCGGATTGGAAACGATTAAATCGTAAGTGCCTTCCAAGCCTTCAAATAAATCGGTGTGGATGAGGTTGATGCGCTCTTCCAGCCCATAATCTTCCACATTGATGGCGGCTACTTCCAGCGCATCCAAGCTGATATCGACCGCATCGATTTCGGCATCGGGATAGTGGTAGGCCATTTGTACCGCCAAGCAGCCGCTGCCGGTACACAAATCCAAGGCGCGGTGTACCAATTCGTCGTATTCGATCCAAGGGCGCAAACCGTCGCCCAGTAATTCGTAAATAAACGAGCGCGGCACGATTACGCGCTCATCCACATAAAACTCAAATTCCCCCTGCCAAGCTTGGTGGGTTAAATAAGCCACCGGCAGGCGTTCGGTCACACGGCGTTGGATTTTAGCCAGCAAATCATGGCGTTCGGCTGGTAGCAGCACAGCATCAAGGTAAGGGTCGAGGCGGTCGAGCGGTAAGTCTAAGCTGTGTAAAATCAGATAGGCGGCTTCATCGTGGGCATTGTCGCTGCCGTGGCCGAAAAACAGCCCGGCACGGTTAAACTCGCTGACGGCAAAACGCAAAACATCGCGCACGGTACGCAGATGAAGGGCGGCGGGTGAAGAATACATGGTGATCTTTCTTGGTACAAAGAAGAGGGTAAAGGCGGTTCACAAAGATGCGAACTTTTTTGCTTTACGCAATAAGAAAATACATTTATCGAAGATTATACTATAAATAAAATGCCTGTCTGAAAAGGCTTTCAGACAGGCATTTCAGTAGATACGGCTTAATTCAAACCGGTAGCCGTTGCCTTGCATTTGGCACTAGCAACCGTGGTGGCTGTAGTAGCAGCGCTATCGGCACAAATCAGTGCATTGGAGAATAAATCGACACGCACGCCAAGTGTGCGATTGTTTGAGCGCGGTGTTAAGGTGAGGATAGGGCTATCGTCACTACCGGCTACGCCCAGTTGATATTTGGCCGATACGTTTTTGCTTAACTGAATCTGGCTGGCACCGGTTACTGCAATTCTGCTCCGGATACCGGAAGCCGTTAACGTATTGCTGTTCGGATTACGCAAACGTTCCTGAGTGAGAATGCTTTGTACTTTCAGAATCTCGGCTTTGGCTTCGGTGGCGTCGCCGCGCTCAATGTAACGCTCGTAAGAGGGTAACGCAATCACGGCTAAAATAGCCAGAATCGCGGTAACAATCATCATCTCAACCAAGGTGAAGCCGTGTTGGACGGCAGGGCTGTTTTGTTTCATCAAACATTCACCTCTTATCGGATAGACTCAACATAGGATTGAACAGTAACCACGGTATTGGCGTTTTGCCCCCAAGCACGGGCGGTTACACGGAATAGCAGCGTGTTGCCGTTGAGGTCGGGTGTGTTGCTGATGTATTCAATAATGTAACGGGCAGGCCTAGCAGAACCGGTAGCAGTATAGGTACGACCATTGGTTTCCAAGCAAGAGGTGTCATTACACGATGTTCTTGTCCAAGCGTTGATATTTGAGCTATCCTGGCCTATGGTCAATATCCCTTCATTGGTTTCTACAGGTGGGGTATTATCGGCTTGCCCTGCTTGGCTACACAAGCCATCGGTGCAAGTTTCATTGAAGGCTTCATCGGTAAAGGTGGCAATATCACTCTCGCCTTGGCGCAAAGCTGCCTCCGCAGTCGCCATTGCCATTTTCCGGTCGGCATCATTGCTACTGATGCGCAACTCGGTATTATAGGTTTGGGTGGCGGCTACGGCCAAAAACGCGATGATAATCATCACAATTAATACGATAAGAAGCGAGAAACCGCGCTGCCCGTTTGGCAGCGGGCTGATTATTGGATGGCACTGCGATCTGCGCATTGGTTTCCTCCGCGAATGTTTGCGTTAATATTATAGATATCTACGTTACCGGCGCTGGCTGAGGCATTGACCTTCTCACTGGCAACGATGGTGTTGTCGGCGTTACCGCCGAGGGTTAAGCGAATCATGGCCAAGGGGCGGTTGCGGTCAGTGGGCAGCAGAGAAGGAGAGAACGAGAAGGTCTCAACTGCTGCACCTGCCGATGCCGTAATCGTGCTGTCGATGGTTGGGCAGCCATTCACATAGCCGTATAAAATATTCATTCTGCCGATGCCACCGATTAACAGCTGGGGATCGGTCCAGCTACCATTAGGTTGCAGCTGGAAGCGGTACAAACCTTGCTGGCCGCCGGTGGGAGTACCGACTACATATAGGTTAACTTGATAACGCATGACGGTTGCTTCGGTACGCTTCTGGCTGCTGCTTAAGGTCAGACCATTGAAGGTAGTGGCTCCCGAAGCGGTAGAGGTAGAGCCGGAAACGGCGTAAACCTGATCCAAAACATCGCAGCTGCTAACAATTATCGGTGAGCCACCGGCCAACTCGCTGGTATCGGTGTCGGTATTGATGGTGACTGAATTAGTATTCAAATCCGTTACGGTAGGTGAGCCGGTGCCATATTGGAAAATAACGGCAGCGGAGTTGGCAGTAAAGTCAGAAATGCCAGTAGTACTAAAGTTAGCTTGCGCCACTGATTTTATGCCTTCTTCGTAAAAAGTACTGCTGCCACTAGCAGTACGAATACGTAGCCCCAGCGCGGGGTGGTTAGTACCGCTGGCTTGAGTGAGTACGGCGCTGCCGTTGCTCAAACTAAAACAGCCAAAGCTGCCCGCCATACGGGAATCTCGCACAATCATGTTGGCGGCATTGCGGATATCTTGTTGCATGTTCAACCGGCCACCGGCCACATCGTTGACTTTACGCGCAGAAAAATAGGCGGAGCCGACCGCAACCAGCACAATCATGCTCAGCATGCTGGCCACCAGAAATTCAATTACCGAAAAGCCTTGCGGCTTTTGCTGGTAAGGCGAGTGGTAAAAACGTTTTGAGGAATGTGTGTTTCGTTTCATATCATTATTAATCCGTAACGCGGGCTTGATAGGTATAGACTGCTTTGTCGCCGTTTAGGGTTAAACCGCTGGCATTGCCGGCTGTTCCTTCGGTATTGATTTGCCACACTACCTTCACCATAGTGGTGGTACCGGTACCGTTACAATTCCAGTTAATGGTTGTGCCGGAAGCAGTAGGGGTTGCACCACTTGAATCTGTACAGATAGTAGAGCTGGCGTTGGTGTTGGGCAGACGATTGCTCAATGCCTGTCTGAAATCGTTGACCTGACGATTGGCCAACCCTTGTTTGTTGATGCCGGCTTCAGAGGCAATATTGCCGGCGGGGACAGCAGCGGTATAAGCTGCATAACTTTTTACTGTCCAGCCTTTAGAGCTGGCTGCCGTGCTAGGGCTGAGAGTGGGATTGGCCAACATCCCTTCAATCAAGTTTTGAACTTCTTGTGAAACGATGGTTTGCTGTTCCGCTTCACGTACGCCAGCGGCAGTACGCAATTGGGTGGCGAGCAACACCAACACGCCTAAAGCCAGAATCATCATGGAGACCAAAACTTCAATAATGGTCATACCGTGTTGACGGGCGGCAGGCTGATGGCGAGAGGGGAGGTGGGGAACCGCGCAATGTTTTTTTATTTTGTTCATTATTTAAATACTCTGCATGGAAGGGTTAAACCTGTAGGGGTATGGCTTAAGATGTGTGTGTTTGGGTGTTTTTCAGTTGCCAGTAGTGAAAGCGCATTCGCCGCTGGAGGCTCTGACTTTATCGCGATCGCAAGAGAAAACCCGGCCGCTGTTGTCCAGCAGCAAAACTACAGCACGTCGTGATTTGGCATCGCCGCCGTTTTTATCGGTGATTTGGATTTTGATCTTGGCATCGGAGCGTGAAGCGGTGATTTTGCCTTTATCCGTGCCAGTACCAGTAGAAGTGGCACGGTAAAACGAGCCGTCCGGGCGGAAGCCTAAGGCAGTAGCTGGTGCAGTGCCGGTATTGCTTAAGGAAAATTCAAGATTGGATTGGCTGGGAGTATTCAAAACAGCCGTGCGGATAGGCAAATCGTTATTGTCGAATATCTGATCGCCATTGCGGTCTGCAAAAGCGGCATAGCCTTCGGCATCAGAGGTGGAACAGTAATTGTTAGGCTTGCCAGTATCAGCAATATCGACTGGGCAGACATAAACAGGTAGATTGAGGCGTACTGATTCGGCGCGGGCAAGGCGCAGCATATTAATCAGCTGCTCGCTTTTGGTAGCGACGCGGCGGTAAGCCAGCCAGTCGCTCATGGTGGGATAGGCGATGGCGGCCATAATGCCGGCTATCGCGAGAACCAGCAACAGCTCAATAAGCGTGAACCCTTGCGGTTTATGCGGTTGGGAAAACATGAGTAATACCTAACGTTTTAGAGGGCAATGTGATAAGTATGCTTAATCGTAAAAAATGCCTGTCTGAAAATATTCAGGATTAGCACTAAGATAAGATACGGTGATACTTATTTAATAATTAAAATTTTCGCTATTGTAAACGATAGCGCCTGAGTACAACCAATTTGGAGTTAATTTTTCCTATATTTACGATATTTGCATCAAGATTTGTCTTAATCTTCCATCATCATGCCGTCTGGTATGTAGGCGGCATTATCAAATTTGGTGAATTGTCCCATCCAGGTGAGTACCACTTTGCCGGTGGGGCCGTTACGGTTTTTACCGATGATACATTCGGCCATGCCTTTAAAGGGTGATTCGGCGTTATAGTATTCATCACGGTACATAAACATAATTAAGTCGGCATCTTGCTCGATGGCGCCGGATTCGCGTAAGTCTGACATCATCGGGCGTTTGTCGGTACGGGATTCGACGGTACGGCTTAATTGTGACAAGGCGATGATGGGCACTTGCAACTCTTTGGCTAAGCCTTTGAGCGAGCGGGAGATTTCACCCAATTCTGAGGCGCGGTTGTCGCTGCGGCCGGAGCCGGACATCAATTGCAGGTAGTCAATCACAATCAGGCCGAGTTTGCCGCCGAACTGGCGTGCCAAGCGGCGGGCACGGGCACGTAGTTCCAGCGAGGTGAGGCCGGGGGTTTCGTCGATAAACATCGGCGCATCGGAAAGTTTGGTAACGGCATCATTTAGGCGACCCCAGTGTTCATCTTTCAGCAAACCGGTTTTCAATACGCTTTGATCC
>CALFOA010000223.1 GCA_937919795.1 uncultured Neisseria sp. | reverse complement strand
TTGCTCTTCAGCGGTAACTTCGCCTTTGAAACGGTTGTTCAAATCAAAGCGTTTACCGCCTTTGGCCAGTGCTTTCAAATAGCGCGGACGACGGCAGTGGTTGGCCAACACGCGGGCGATCAGCGCAGGGTCGTATTGCGGCATGGCGGCGACTAAATCTTGGTCGATGCCCAAAGCCAGCGGTTTGAAACGTTTGAATACATCAAATTTACCGTACACATGATCGGCGATCATATCGGTTTGTTTCTTTTTACTCATGGTCTGCACGGCAGTTTTTAAGGCAGCACCCAAAGCGGTTTCTTGTGACATATTATTTTCCAGTTAAAACAAGTGTGCGGCCGGTCTTAAAAAACCGGCCACAGTCATATATTAGGCGGCATTTTAGCCGAAAGTTCGCCAAAAAGCTAAATAATTTAACCTCTTTATCTTTCAGACAGGCATTTTTTCAGACAGGCATTAGTATATCGACACTATTTTTCAAATGCCTGTCTGAAAAAATAGAGGAGTTAGCGGTCTTTCGGATCAAGCGCATCGCGCAGGCCGTCGCCGATAAAGTTGAAGCAAAACAGCGTGATGACCAAAAATACCGCCGGCACCAGCAACTGCCAAGGAGCAACCTGCATGGTGTGGGCGCCGTCTTGCAGCATCGCGCCCCAGCTGGTCATCGGTTCTTGAACGCCTAAGCCCAAAAAGCTTAAAAACGATTCAAACAAAATCATGCCGGGCACCAGCAGCGAGGCGTACACCACCACCACGCCCAATACGTTGGGCACGATGTGGCGGAACACAATGCGGGTATCGGATACGCCGCTCACTTTGGCCGCTTCGATAAATTCTTTGCGCTTCAGGCTCAGGGTTTGCCCACGCACAATCCGCGCCACGTCCAGCCACGACACCATGCCGATGGCAACAAAAATAAAGCCAAGATTACGACCGAAAAAGGTTACCAGCAAAATCACGAAAAACATAAACGGAAAAGCATTGAGAATCTCGAGAAAACGCATCATCAGCATATCGGTTTTGCCGCCGAAAAAGCCGGAAACCGCGCCGTAAATCACGCCGATCACCACCGCCACCAAAGCGCCTGCCGCGCCGACCATCAAGGAAATGCGTCCGCCGATGGCCACGCGGGTGAGCAAATCCCTGCCCAGCGAATCGGTGCCGAAATAATGTTGGTTTTCCATGGAAGGAGGCGACTGCATTGCGCCCCAATCGGTGTAATCGTAGGCAAACGGCGCAATCAGCGGTGCCACCGCCACAAACAAGCAGATGGCCAGCAAGATCAGGCCGCTGGCGAGTGCGGCGCGGTTGCGACGGAAGCGCCGCCAGGCGTCTTGCCACAGGCTGCGTGCTTTGATGTCGGCACCGTTATTGAGCGTGGCAGCCAGCGCGGTGGCGTGTTTTTTATTGATCAACATAGGCTTTAGTAACGTATTTTCGGGTCGATTACAGCGTAGAGAATATCCACCACCGCATTAAACACGATGGTGAGTACGCCGACTAAAATGGTGAGGCTCAACACCATGCCGTAATCGCGGTTGAGCGCGCCGTTTACAAACAATTGGCCGATGCCGGGCAGGCCGAAGATGGTTTCCACCACAATCGAACCGGTGATGATGCCGACAAACGCCGGGCCGAGATAGGAAATCACCGGCAGCAGCGCGGGGCGCAGCGCATGTTTGCGCACGATATAAC
>CALFOA010000222.1 GCA_937919795.1 uncultured Neisseria sp. | reverse complement strand
CAAAACTACATTAAGTTTTTTCGCTATAGCGGATAAAACAATGCCTGTCTGAATAGTCTTTCAGACAGGCATTGTGATTTAGAAAACTTAAGCTTTCTCTTTATTACCCATTTTAGCGCGGACAATCTCGAACACCATCGGCAATACCGAAACCACGATGATGCCAATCACCACCATACCGAAATTGTTTTTCACAAACGGCAAATCGCCGAAGAAGTAACCGGCATAAGAGAGCGATACCACCCACAATACCGCGCCGATAACGTTGTATTGCAGGAAACGGCCGTAGTGCATATTGCCCATACCGGCTACAAACGGGGCGAAGGTGCGCACAATCGGTACAAAGCGGGCGATGATGATGGTTTTGCCGCCGTATTTTTCGTAAAACTTATGGGTTTTTTCCAAATATTCTTGTTTGAAAATTTTGGAATTGGGGTTGGAAAACAACTTTTCGCCGAAGTATTTGCCGATGGCGAAGTTCACCGCATCGCCGAGAATGGCGGCTGCCAGCAAAATCACCACCATCAAATGGATATTCATATTACCCAGCGCGGAAATCGCGCCGGCGGCAAACAGCAATGAATCACCGGGCAGGAAAGGGGTAACCACTAGGCCGGTTTCGCAGAAAACAATTAAAAATAAGATTACATAAATCCATACACCGTATTCGGCGGAGAGGGTTTGCAGGTGTTGGTCGATATGCAGAATAAAATCAATTAGGTCGGTAATCACAGGATTCTCTTTATTGGTATTGAAGGTAAATTCTTGATGTTTTTGTTTGCTTATTTGATAGAAAAAGCGGCGCGTGCAAAAAATATTTGGCCGTTTTTAGGCAACCGCATATTTTATATTAAAAAATCAGTAGGTCAATTATTAACGGATAAACGCGGTTTCTTGCCGCTGTGCGTTAAAAACACGTACAATTAGGGCAAATTCCATTCTTTATTCTTCCCCGCCGTGACCCAGCTTATTCTCGATATTTCCAGCCAAAATTATCCCGGCTTCGATAAATTTCTCGGTGATGCCAACCGCGAACTGCTGTTTGTATTGCAACAGCAGCAAGCCCCGTTTGTATACGTTTGGGGGCAGAAAGGTTCCGGCAAAAGCCATTTGCTGCGCGCTTGGGTTAGCCAAGCCGAGGAAGCCGGGCATCAAGCGGTTTATCTTGATGCTGCCGCCGGTTGGCAGCCGGAAGCGTTTGAGGCTGACTATCTGGCGATAGACCAAGTCGACCGACTCGATGAAAGCGGCCAGGCGGAATTGTTTGCCTTATTCAACCGCAACCGCAATCAAAACCGCGGCTTTCTGCTGCTGAGCGCCGAAGTCGCGCCGCCGCAGCTCGCCATCCGCGAAGATTTGCGCACCCGCATGGGCTATTGCCTGGTTTACGATGTGAAACCGCTCACCGATCAGGAAAAAATCGACGCGCTCACCAGCATGGCGCACGCCCGCCAGCTTGGCATCGCGCCCGATGTTTTCCCCTATCTGCTGAACCACTGGCGGCGCGACATCGACAGCCTGCTGGCCATGCTCGAAACGCTGGAACACTATTCCCTTACCGTCGGGCGGCGCATTACCCTGCCGCTTTTGCGCGAACTGCTGAAACAACAGGAAACCTCATGACCAATCTTGCCATTTTCGACCTCGACAACACCCTGATCAACACCGATTCCGATAATAGCTGGCCGCAATACCTGATGAAAAAAGGCGTGGTGGATGCCGAATACGTGCGCATCCGCAACGACAAATTTTATCAGGATTACAAAAACGGCTGCCTCGATATCGACGAATTTCTCGCCTTCCAGCTTGAGCCCTTAAGCCGTTTCAGCAAACAAGAACTGGCCGAAATGCACCGAGAGTTCACTGAAGAATTTATCCAACCGCACATCACCAATATGGCCAAAATGCTGGTAGATAGCCACCGCGCCGCCGGCGATCAACTGTTGGTAATTTCCTCGACCAACGAATTCATCATCACCCCGATTTCCCATTTGTTCGGTATCACCGAAGTGATTGGCACTTCGCTGGAAACCGGCGCAGACGGCCGCTACACCGGCCGCTATGTCGGCATCCCCAGCCTGAAAGAAGGCAAAATCACCCGCCTCGAACAATGGTTGACTGCCCGCGGCGAAACGCTGGCCGATTATGAAAAAAGCTATTTTTACAGCGATTCGCACAACGATTTGCCGCTGTTGCGCTATGTGAGTGATCCGGTGGCGGTGAACCCCGATGAAATTTTGCTGCGCGAAGCCACCGAAAAAGGCTGGCCGGTGCTGAACTTTATTTAAGGCAACACGATATGGCCGCCAAATACAAACCCTGCCTAGTGTTCACCACCGCCGCCGACCAAGCCGAAGCCAACCGCATCGGCGAAGCCCTGCTGCAACAAAGCCTCGCCGCCTGCGTGCAATACGAAGCCGTTCGCAGCCAATATATCTGGCAGGGCGAATTGTGCAGCAGCGACGAAATCCGTCTCACCATCAAAACCGCGCGCCATCTCTACTGCGCCGTTGAAAAAAACATCCGCTCGCTGCACAGCTATGACTGCCCGCAAATCATCATGCAGCCGCTGGCTGACGGCAGCAAAGCCTATCTGGCTTGGGCGAAGGCTTTGCTGAGACGGTAATGCCTGTCTGAAAACGGATGCACAAATAAATCAAAGCAAACAACAAGGCGGCTTCATCAATGGAGCCGCCCAAATTAAAAGGGGGATTAAGATGTTTTCGCTTATCTTTATTGCAATAGTGATATTGATTTATTTCTTTGAAATCAAATGGCGGAAAAAGCATAACAAACCTTTGAATAAGGGCAAGCCGATTTATGGCGGGCAATATCTTGGGTTTTGGATGTTGGGTAGCTTTTTGGTGGTGGTTGTAGTTTTTGCTCTTGCTTTGTTTTTTGAGAAATATTGGAAGCCGATTCATATTGACTCTTATCTAATCTTTGAGCATACCTTGCGTGATATTTATACTGGCTATATATCATCAGAGCCCGATATTTTAAAGACATTCCTGCTAGCCAGATATAATGATATGACTTTATCAGAGAGGGCTTTTGCTGATTCTGTTGTTCAACATATTGAGAACCATAAAACGATACCTTACGAATTAATTATTCAAACTGATGTATATGTAATATCTCTTATTAGTGTATATAGGCTGCAAATTCTAATCATTACAGCGTTTGCCTTAATATTTGGCAGAAAATTTATTTACGCACCATTTTTTGAACTGAAAAAAGTAGAAGGTTTTACCGTTAATAAAGTCAGTTTAGTGTGTCGGACAATAGCTGCTCCTTTATTTATCTTTGGCTGGTTATGGTTTGTTTTTGTGGTGCCGATGCACAGTACCCATTGTCCTACGCGGGTGATGTCGTTTTGGTGTTCGAATCTAGGCGCGAAAAGTGCGCCTTATATTAAGTTTCCTACCTTGTTGCTGTTTTACTGGACATTTTTGTTGATATTGTTTAATGCGATTACGCAGACCATCTTAAACGAATTGGGATATGCCAAACCCAAGCCGGAAGAACTCACAGCAGATTAATTGATATATTTCAATACAGTATGAATTGATTTAGCTCATGCCTGTCTGAAAAACATGCGGTGATACAGCAAGTTTTCAGACAGGCATTTATACCGCTTAAAGCTTGCTATAAAATGAATCATTACTGTAAACGGGAGGGATACCGTGTCTGTTTATGCTGTCGCCCATATTGTGCATCTGTTTTGCGCCGTTGCTTTTGTCGGCGGGGTATTTTTTGAAATGCTAGTGTTGAGCGCGATGCACGGCAAACAGGTTTCGCATGAAGCGCGTAAAGAGGTGGAGCAGGCGATTTCGCGTCGGGCGGTGCGGGTGATGCCGTGGATCATCATCGGTTTGTTTGTTTCCGGCTTGGCGATGGCGCACCGCTATGCGGCGGTGTTCAGCAATCCGCTGGCCTCGTCGTTTTCGATACAGTTGGGCTTAAAAGTGCTGCTGGCGTTTAGTGTATTGCTGCATTTTGTGGTGGCGGTAAGCAAAATGCGGCGGGGAACGCTTACGGTTGCGTGGTCGAAATACATACA
>CALFOA010000221.1 GCA_937919795.1 uncultured Neisseria sp. | reverse complement strand
ATCTGGCCGTTGTGGGCAAATGCAGTTTGCAACGCACCATCCAAGTCGGCGGCATATTTTATCAAGCCGGCCTAATGGGCACTTCATTCAGCGTAGAGATTCCTACCGAAGTCATGAAAGCCAATACCACTGTTAGCGCCACCGGCATGGTGAAAGATGCCGCTGGTCGTACCGCTGAAGCGGTAGGTGATACGCAGGATTACCGCTTACAAACCACACCGCCCGAACTCAGCATTACGGTTGACCAAATCAATAACAACCAAGCCATCAATGCCAAAGGCCTGTCTGAAAGCGTATTGATTAAAGGCACGTTAATATTGGGTGATACCGCCGTAAGTGATACCGCCACCCTGCGCGTGTCGGTAAACGGCAAAGATTACACCCCAGTAATCAACGGCAACCAATGGACGCTTGAGCTGCCCGCTACCACCTTGGCTTATCAGGAAGGTCGTCTGAACATTCAAGCTTATGCCGGCGTAGCCGATCAATACGGCAATACCGCCGAACATCAGGCAAGCGGCAGCTATGAAGTGGATACCATTGCACCCGTACTGGTGATTGAGTTGGACGATATTGCCCTCGACAATATTCTCGACAGCATCGAGCAAAACAGCCCCGTGGTCATTTCCGGCAAAGTGAGCGGCGATTATCAAGCCGGTGACAAAGTCGTATTGACCGTTAACGGCGCAAAAGAAAACGTAACGATTGGTGCAGGCGGTGTTTTCAGCACCACTGTAGCCGGCAGCGTGCTGGCTGCCGCAGCCGTACCGGTGGCACAAGCGACCATTACCACCGCCGATGCGGCAGGCAACAGTGCCTCCACACAAACCAGTCGCGAATACAGCGTGAAAAACGGTGATATCGACATCAAACTCAACGTGATTACCGGCGACGATTTAATCAATGTTACCGAAGCCAAGCAGCAGATTACCTTGTCCGGCAGCGTATCCGGCAGCGATGCTGCGCCCGGCCAATTTGTAGAGATCAACGTAAACGGCGAAATTCTGCGCGCAGAAGTGCAGCCCGGTTACACATTCAGCAGCCAAATCGATGCTGCCAAACTGCTGGCCAACCCCGGCTATACCGTTACCGCCACCATCAGCGGCAATAACGGTGCCGAAGCCAAAACCTCGCGCAGCTACGAAGTGGCCGCCGAAGCTGCCGCCAAAATCGACATTGCCCAGATTGGCAACGGTTTTGATGTCGATTTGCCGCAAAGCCTCGCCAGCACCCGCATCAGTGGCGTAATCGAGTTGGACGGGCTGTTTGCCCTCGGCAAAAACAGCGAGCGTATGCGTCAAATTACCGTGAACATCGGCGAAAAAACCTATACCGCCGGAGTAAAAACCGACCGCAGCTTCTTTATCGACATCCCTACCTCAGAGCTGGCTAAATTAAACAGCGAAAAACTCAGCTTCAAAGTAGAGGCCGATCCCGTGTTGTTTGACCCGATCCAACTTCGTACCAACAGCTATTATGTGGTGCCGACTAACCGCTATGAAGCGGTGAAAGTTAAATCGGTTGAAATCAACAACCCGTATCTCAGCAAAGGGGCGGACGGCCTGTACACCGTGGCGAATGCCGCCGATGCTAAAGTAAACGTTAGCGGTACGGTAAGCGGCACCGCCAAGGCAGACGATATGGTTACGCTGGAAGTGGGCGGCAAAATCTATACCACCAAAGTATCCGACACCCTCACCTTCCAAGCCGAAGTGTTGGCTGCTGATCTGGCTGCCGATAGCGACCACAGCGTGCGTGCAGTATTAAACACTGTGGATTTGTCGGGCAAAAACATTACTGTAGCCGACAACGAAAACTATGCCGCACAACAACAGGTAAGCGGTAAGTTTGTCAGCCTGCACAGCCCTGTGAACGGTACTACGGTTAACAGCGACCACACCAGCGCAGGCCATAACTTAGCCTATTTCATTCAAAAAACAGGCAACCTGAACGCCGGTAGCTACCGTATTCCCTTCGGCGGCAATACCGACGGCCCGGCAATCATCAAATACCATTTTATGACTTTGGACGAGATAGCCGCCCTGCCCGAGAATTACAACCGCTACATGGATCGCGCTTCGATGACCACCTATTCCTCTTATTTGCAGGACTTGGTGCGCAGTTCCTATCAAGAAATCAGCGCTGTGACCAATATTCAGTTTGTGGAAGTCGCAACATCCGGCGAAGCCAACACCAACTACTTTATGGCCAACCTGATTAGCGGTTTTGAAAGTTCAGCAGCCATCGCCTATAACGGCGGTTTGGTGGCTTGGAACAGCGCACAAAACTATATAGGCTGGGGTGAAGGCTTCCTCAAATACACCGTGTTGCATGAAGTCACCCACACCCTCGGCATGGGGCACACTTCTACCGGCTTTACCGGCGATTACCTAAAAGAAGAAAACAGCGAATTTTCGTTTATGTCGTACAACGCTTATAGCAACAGCAACCTCTTCCTCGATAAAGGACAATTGCGCACCTACGATTTGGCCTATCTGCATTACGGTTATGGCGTTGCTCCCGATGTGCGCGCCGGCGACGACACCTATACCTTTAAAAATTACAATATGTACAGCCAAGACGGCGACCGCTATATCTGGGACGGCGGCGGTATCGACACCTTCGAT
>CALFOA010000220.1 GCA_937919795.1 uncultured Neisseria sp. | reverse complement strand
CGCTTTACAACCCGCAATTCTGGACCGGCCAAGTAGTATCTAAAAGCTTGGTTAGAGATCCCAATGGTAATTACGGCGTTGCAGAGCAGGCTAACTGGGATGCCAGCTGCAATCTTACCGGTGGCAAATGTGAAAGCACCGGCGCCACCAATGTACCCGCTCAAAATTGGCAAAGCCGTACTTTCTGGACTTGGAACGGCAGCCGAGGGGTAAGCTTGGACTGGGCCAACCTCACCAGCACCCAACAAAACCAACTAAAAGCACCCACCGAATCCGACTCGGATGGTCAACAGCGGCTCAACTTCCTGAAAGGCGACCGTAGCCAAGAGCAAGTTTCCGCCGGCGTCGGCCTATTCCGTAAACGCCAAGGTGTACTGGGCGACATCATCAACAGCAGCCCAACCTGGGTCGTTTATCCGAATAACGACCAATACAATCGCACGTGGAATAATTTGCGCGGTGGTGCAACGCCCGAAAACAACGGCCAGCAAACCTATGCACAATTCATCGCAGACAAACAGTCGCGCACCAATGTAGTGTATGCCGGCTCGAACGACGGCTTCCTGCATGGCTTCCGCAGCGGATCATACAGCGCGGCCAATCAGTACAACCAAACCGACAACGATGGCCAAGAAGTGCTGGCTTATATGCCGGCTGCCGTACTCTCGCGCATATACAAACCAAACCAGAGCAATCTGGATTTCAGCCATGCACAATATACTCACAACTTCTACAATGATGCCGCACCGGCTATTGGCGATGTATTCTATCAAGGCAAATGGCATACTTGGCTGATGTCTGGTTTGGGTGCCGGTGGCAATACCGTTTACGCACTAGATATAACAGATCCCAACTCCTTCTCCGGTGGAGCCGGTACAAATGTAAAAGGCGAGTGGAGCTACAACGCCAACGATCCGATTTGGAAAAACTTGGGCAACAGTTACGGCACCCCGGTATTTGGCCGCTTCCATGACGGCAATTGGGGCGCAGTATTTGGCAACGGCTGGTGTTCCAGCCAAGATGCAGCCAATGGCAACTGTACTGCCTCCACAGGCCCTGCCGGTATCTATGTGATGTCGATTAACCAGGCCGACGGCAAACCATCGTTCCGCTTTATCAGCACCGATGTTGGCGGCACAGCAGAAGCACCGAATGGTATCGCCTATGTAACACCGGTAGATATTGATGGTGATGTGATTTATGACTATGCCTATGCCGGTGATTTGAAAGGTAATGTTTGGCGTTTTGACCTGAAAGCCAACAATTCGGATATCTGGGCGACCACCAAACCGCAGAAAATCTTCACAGCCCAAGCCAACCAGCCGATTTCAACCAAAATTCTGGCCAGCCAAGTCCGAGGCAGCAATTCGGATGTGATCTTGAATTTCGGTACCGGTTTGCGCCAAGAAGGTTACCTCGGTCAAGAAACCACCTACGCAACAGGCACCCAAAGCCTCTACGGCCTACGCGACAGCACGGTTAAATCCTTCCCTACCGGCGGCACCAACACCAGCCAAATCACTTTGAGCCAGTTGGAGAAGCAAACCGTTACTGCTGGCACCGATGTCTTAAGCACTGAAAGTGCTAATTGGGCTACTCAAACCGGCTGGTACATGAACCTTAGCCAAGTGACGATGCCGGGTAATACTGTTGCCTATGAGCAGGTGATTTACAATCCTATTTTGGAAGCTGGAAAGTATTTGCTTGTAAACACATTTATTAATGGCAGTAGCCCGATGTTATCATGCAGTGTTACCAATGCTACCGGTTATACCTATCCCGTATCCAATATAACCGGTGCCGGTTTGAAAGGCTTCTGGACTGGTGACTTTACCGGCGACGCCTACCGCAAACAGTATGATGCTTCTGGCTCACCGTTGTTGGTAACAATTGATAATGATCTTGTTTTTGTCCACAAAAAATTTAACGGCCAACTCGGTGCTGATAAAGTGTTTGCGCCAATAAGACAGGCTAAGGTTCGACGCTTGAGCTGGCGTGAACTTTTCTAAACTACAAACCTTATCCGACAAGCTGCCTGAAATTCAGGTAGATTGAGGCCTTAACCAAAAAACTAACTCTCCTCCAAATTCTTTAAGAGAGAATATTTAGAGGAGAGTTAGTTTTTTGGTTAAGGCCTCAATACCGTAATGATCTAACTAAACTTACCATTGCGTTTCAACAGCCCAAATACTGGCACGTTCCCTGCTGTGGCGCACTCAAATTCACCTTTTCTACAACCGCTCCGATATACAGCCAAATAACTTAATTAATCACCGTATCGTCATGCTCGGGCTTGGCCCGAATATTTTGATTTTTAAGCAAAATTGGACATGATCGAATCAATCTCGAGCATGTAGAAAGTGCCATTTGTAAGCTCAGCGACTATAACTTTTAACGACTGCATTTTCACCACCAAACATTTCCAAGCGAGGGTTA
The DNA here is from genome assembly GCA_937919795.1 of uncultured Neisseria sp. Taxonomy (GTDB): domain Bacteria; phylum Pseudomonadota; class Gammaproteobacteria; order Burkholderiales; family Neisseriaceae; genus Neisseria. The sequence goes on along the minus strand of CALFOA010000220.1, from coordinate 191 downwards.
TTTTGCTAAGGGCTGAGACCCTTGCAAAAAGTTTTCAGGACTGCTTGATACAAAAGTGACGTCATTCCCGCGTAGGCGGGAATCCAGAAAAAATCTTAATAAACCTTTTTATTCAATCAATTGTGAAATTCAAGCATGGATTCCCGCCTACGCGGGAATGACGTCGGTAGGGAACTAAGCGTTGAAAACTT
>CALFOA010000219.1 GCA_937919795.1 uncultured Neisseria sp. | reverse complement strand
TCATCATTAACCTTCCTTGCATTCGGTTGTGTTGTCGTGCAACTGTTCGGTTGTGGTGATGGGTGGTTATCTGCTCGTTTGGCTACGGAACGGATGTTCAAAATCCTAGGGTGCGCTCAGAGGCAGATAACCTGTTTGGTTGCTATGGTACATTGGTTTCAACATACAAGGGTGTGTGGCGTAGCCACGCACGCGGTTGGTTGAGAATCCAACAATGCGTGCGTGCCGAGGGCACACACCCTACGCTTGGTTCTAACCATGCCTGTCTGAAAACATTCCCCCATTAACGATATATAACCAAACTGTCTTAACAAACAACCAACCATTCTTTCCCTTTTTCAGACAGGCATTTTAAAGTAGCGCCATCAAAAATCCCTCTGAATTTTCCCCATGCGTTTGTTAAAAACCCCCAGTGTGTTGCCCGGTTTCGGTTTGAGCCTGGGTATCACCGTGCTCTGCCTCTCGCTGTTGGTGGTGCTGCCTTTTGCCATGATGGCGGTCAGCGCTGCCCAGATGGGGCCTTCGGCGTTTTGGCAAACCATTACCGAGCCGCGTGTGTTGGCGGCGGTGTGGTTGAGCCTGCGGATGTCGTTTTTCGCCATGCTTACCAATGTATTCTTCGGCACTTTGGTGGCTTGGGTGCTGGTGCGCTATGAATTTCCGTTTAAAAATCTGGTGAACGCGCTGGTGGATTTGCCGTTTGCGCTGCCGACGGCGGTAACCGGTATTGCGCTGGCGACGCTGTATGCACCCAACGGCTGGCTTGGCCAATGGTTTGAGCCATTCGGCATGAAGATTGCGTTTACCCCGATTGGTATCTGGATTGCGCTGGTATTTGTGAGCCTGCCGTTTATTGTGCGGGCGGTGCAGCCGGTGTTGGAAGAGTTGTCCGGCGAATATGAAGAAGCGGCGGCCACCTTGGGCGCAAGCCGTTTGACCACGTTCCGCCGGGTGCTGCTGCCGGAAATTCTGCCGGCGCTGCTCACCGGTGCGGGCATGATGTTTGCGCGCGCCACCGGCGAATTCGGCTCGGTGATTTTTATTGCCGGCAATATCCCGATGGTATCGGAAATTCTGCCGCTGATTATCACCGGCAAGCTGGAGCAGTATGATGTGCAGGGTGCTTCGGCGGTGGCGTTGTTTATGCTGATGATTTCCTTTGTGATTCTGTTTGTGCTCAATATCAGCCAATGGGCGTTGAGCAAACGTGCGGGGGCGAAAGCATGAGCATGAAAACCAACCCGAATATTACTGAACCGCGCGCGCTGCAATGGCTGCTGATTGGTGTGGCGCTGCTGTTTTTGCTGCTGATGCTGGTGGTTCCGCTGGCGGCGGTGTTCTTTGAAGCGCTCAAAGGCGGCTGGGATTTGTATGTGGCCTCGTTGGTGGACGCGGAAGCGAAATCGGCGATCCGTTTAACTTTGATTACGGCGGCGATTGTGGTGCCGGTGAACGCGATTCTCGGCGTGGCGATGGCTTGGTTGCTGACTCGCTTTGATTTCCGCGGCAAACAAATGCTGACCACCCTGCTCGATTTGCCGTTTTCGGTGTCGCCGGTGGTGGCTGGTTTGATGTTTGTGCTGCTGTTTGGCGCGCACACTGCGTTCGGCGGCTGGCTGGAAAGCCAGGGCATACAGGTAATTTTCGCCATCCCGGGCATTATTTTGGCCACTTTGTTTGTGACTTTCCCGTTTGTGGCGCGCGAATTGATTCCGCTGATGCAGTCGCAAGGCGACAGCGAAGAGCAGGCGGCGTTGATTTTGGGTGCTTCGGGCTGGCAGATGTTTTGGCGGGTGACGCTGCCGAACATCAAATGGGCACTGATTTACGGCATCATCCTTACCAATGCCCGCTCGATGGGCGAATTCGGCGCAGTGAGCGTGGTGTCCGGCCACATCCGCGGCGAAACCAATACCGTTCCCCTGTTGGTGGAAATTCTTTATAACGAATATCAATTTGTCGGCGCGTTCGCCTTGTCCAGTATTCTGGCGCTGTTGGCGATTGCCACGCTGGTACTGCAAGACATCGTAAACCGCATCCAGGCGCGTAAACTGGCTGCTGCCGAAAGGAAAGAAGCATGAGCATCACGATTGAAAACCTGAACAAAACCTTCGGCAGTTTTCAGGCTTTGAACAATATTAACCTGAACGTGCCCACCGGCAAGCTTACTTCGCTGCTGGGACCTTCCGGCTGCGGCAAAACCACGTTGCTACGCATCATTGCCGGGCTGGAAAATGCCGATAACGGCCGCATTCTGTTTGACGGCCGCGATGTCACCAAGCACCATGTGCGCGACCGTAAAGTCGGCTTTGTGTTCCAACATTACGCGCTGTTCCGCCACATGAACGTGTTCGACAACGTGGCGTTCGGCCTCACCGTATTGCCGCGCAGCGAGCGCCCGGGCAAGGCTGAGATTGCTGAAAAAGTGACCAATCTGTTGAAGTTGGTGCAACTGGATCATCTGGCCAAATCTTATCCGCACCAGCTCTCCGGCGGCCAACGCCAACGCATCGCCTTGGCGCGCGCGCTGGCGGTGGATCCCAAGCTGTTGCTGCTCGATGAACCCTTCGGCGCACTGGATGCCAAAGTGCGCAAAGAGTTGCGTACCTGGCTGCGCGACATTCACCACGAGCTGGGCGTTACCAGCATTCTGGTGACTCACGACCAAGAAGAAGCGCTGGAAGTTTCCGATGAAATTGTGGTGATGAACCACGGCAAAATCGAGCAGACCGGCGATGCTGATGTGCTTTACCGTCGTCCGAAAAATGCTTTTGTGGCCGAATTCCTCGGCGAAACCAATGCCTTTGAAGGCCGCATCGAAAAAGGTGCCTGGCATTACGAAGGCTTCAGCTGGCCGCTGGATCAGCAAGGCCGTTGGCAGGAACAAACCGCCGTCGGCTATGTACGCCCGCACGAATGGCGCTTGGCCGAGGCGGCAGACAAAATGTTCAGTGCTAAGATTACCGATATTCAGGTTTCCGGCGCCCTCACCCATCTGGCGGTGCAGCCGCTGCCGAAAGGTGAACTGATTCGGGTGAGCTTTGCCACCAGCGAAGCCTCCAAACTGGCCTTGAGCGTGGGCGGCGAATTGGCGCTCAGCCCGAAACAGGTTTATGTGTTCGGCCAGAGCGAATTGATTGATTTTGCGATTTAAGTGAATAGTTGAATAAACCAATGCCTGTCTGAAAGGTTTCAGACAGGCATTTTTTGTGTTTAAAGCTTTTAAATCTCTAAAGGCTTGAGACCCTTGCAAAAAAGTTTTCAGGACTGCTTGATACAAAAGTGACGTCATTAGCTTCGCAAGTCCGCTACGCTACCCCCGCGTAGGCGCACTGCTGT
>CALFOA010000218.1 GCA_937919795.1 uncultured Neisseria sp. | reverse complement strand
TTTCTCCATCTGTATCTGCCCCAGAGGATACTGCAAAATATAACGCCACCAATGCATTATTAGTTAAATCAAGCAATCGAGTTGGGTATCCATAATGTTGCAATTTTACTAATTTATCAAAATTAGTTGGGTTAGATTCAAAATCAAATGGACAGTTTACCAATGCATCATTAATAATTCTATTTTCATTCTCTATCCAACTAGGGTGACGATAAATGCTAGGTTCAAGCTTATAACCACTATCACCATGACCACGGAAAAAACGTATTGTTTCAGTACTATTTTCCCTTAGTGTTCTTAGATTACTAATAAAATCACTGACCGAACAGATTTCTTTCATAGATGCCATAATTCGCTTTCTAGCAGTAATTAAATCTCAACTTCATATTTAAAATATTTTAATATACACAAGAACCTAATTTTGTAGGGTATGTTTGCCCATTTTTCAGACGGCATCAATCTGTTGCTGCCCCAAATAACAACCCTTCCTTAATCCCCCGAATCTTATCCCTTAACACCGCGGCCTCTTCAAACTGCAAATCTCTCGCCGCGGCTTGCATGGCTTTTTCGAGTTTGGCGATTTCTTTGAGTGCGTCGTCTTCGTTGCGGATTTCGCCCACTTTCACCTTGTTTTTGCCTTTGCCGCGCCCTTTGCCGCCGCTCTCTTCGTGATACACACCATCGATGATGTCTTTCACTTTTTTGACGATTTGCTGCGGCACGATGCCGTGTTCTTCGTTGAACTTGGTTTGTTTTTCGCGGCGGCGTTCGGTTTCGCCGATGGCGGCTTTCATGGAATCGGTGATTTTGTCGGCGTATAAAATCGCCAAGCCATTCACATTACGGGCGGCGCGGCCGATGGTTTGGATCAGGCTGCGGTGGCTGCGCAAAAAGCCTTCTTTGTCGGCATCGAGAATCGCCACCAGCGACACTTCGGGGATGTCCAAGCCTTCGCGCAAGAGGTTGATGCCCACCAATACGTCAAACAGCCCCAAGCGCAAATCGCGGATGATTTCCACGCGCTCTACGGTGTCGATGTCGCTGTGCAAATAGCGCACTTTCACGCCCAATTCGCTGTAGTAATCGGTGAGCTGCTCGGCCATGCGCTTGGTGAGCGTGGTGACGAGCACGCGCTCGCCTTTTTCTTTGCGGATGTTGATTTCGCTGAGCAAATCGTCCACCTGGGTGCCGACGGGGCGGATTTCGATAAGCGGGTCGACCAAGCCGGTGGGGCGCACCACTTGCTCCACCACTTGGCCGGCGTGCTCTTCTTCGTATTTGGCGGGGGTGGCAGACACAAACACCGTTTGCGGCATGATGCGTTCGAATTCGGGGAATTTGAGCGGGCGGTTGTCGCGGGCGCTGGGCAGGCGGAAGCCGTAATCCACCAGGTTTTGCTTGCGGCTGGCATCGCCTTTATACATGCCGCCGATTTGGGTCACGGTAACGTGGCTCTCGTCGATAAACATAATCGCATTTTTGGGCAGATAGTCCATCAGCGTGGGTGGCGGCTCGCCTTCTTTTTTGCCGGAAAAGTGGCGGCTGTAGTTTTCAATGCCTTTGCAAAAGCCCATTTCATAGAGCATTTCCAAATCGAAACGGGTGCGCTGCTCGATGCGTTGGGTTTCGACGGGGCGGTTTTCTTGGGTGTAGAAGGCCACGCGTTCGCGCAATTCTTCTTTGATGCTCTCGCAAGCACGCAGCACGGTGTCGCGCGGGGTAACGTAGTGGCTGGAGGGGAACACGGTGTAGCGCCCCACTCTTTGCAGGCTGCCGCCGGTGAGCGGGTCGAACAGCTCGAGGCGGTCGATTTCGTCGTCAAACAGGCTGATGCGCAGCGCCACATCGGCGCTCTCGGCGGGGTAAACATCAATCACATCGCCACGCACGCGGAACGAGCCGCGTTTGAAATCCATGTCGCCCCTGTCGTATTGCATCGAAACCAAAATGGAAATCACGTCGCGCTGGCTGATTGAGTCGCCTTCTTTAACAGAAAGCACCATTTGCTGGTATTCAGTGGGGTCTCCGATACCGTAAATGGCCGACACGGTGGCCACGATAATCACATCGTCGCGCGTCATCAGGTTTTTGGTGGCGGAAAGCCGCATTTGCTCGATGTGCTCGTTAATCGCCGAATCTTTTTCGATAAACAGATCGCGGCTCGGCACATAGGCTTCAGGCTGATAGTAATCAT
>CALFOA010000217.1 GCA_937919795.1 uncultured Neisseria sp. | reverse complement strand
CGCCCCGCCTTGATTATCGACCCGATGCTGGCCACCGGCGGCTCGATGGTTGCTACCATTGATTTGCTGAAAAGCAAAGGCTGCCACAACATCAAAGCACTGGTGTTGGTGGCCGCACCCGAAGGCGTTCGTTTGGTGAACGAAGCGCATCCCGATGTAATGATTTACACCGCCGCCCTCGACAGCCATTTGAACGAACACGGCTACATCATCCCGGGCTTGGGCGATGCCGGCGATAAAATTTTCGGTACCCGCTAAACATCATGGCCGAAACCCGTTCAAAAAACATGATATGGCGCTGGCTGCTGGTATGCTTGTTACCGGCGGTCACTGCGCTGTTTTTTATACTGCGTCCGTCTGCCGATGATAGTGCTCACCTGATTCGCGGCATTATTCTTGCCTGCGAATGTGCGTTTCTGTTGAAATTCGTATTGTTTGAAGCCGTCGGCCACCATTTGCGCGGCGAAGCGGCTTTAAAACGGGCAACTTTGTGGCTACTGCTGCCTTTATTGGTTTTACTGCTGTATATCTGCCATTATTTCGGCTTGTTTTAATAATATGCCTGTCTGAAAAAACTGCCCGCGCAACTTTAAACGGTTAGCGCGGTCAGATTATTTGTTCTCTTTGAAATCCGTCCATGAATACCACCCACCCCATCCAAACCGTTACCCTGGCCTTCACCGGCGCTTCCGGCCTGCCTTATGGCATACGCCTGCTTGAATGCCTGTTGCAAGCCGGGAAAACTGTGTGGCTGCTGTATTCGCAGGCCGCGCAAGTGGTGGCGAAGCAGGAAACCGATTGGGCACTGCCGGGCGATGCCAAAGCCTGCCAACAGATGTTGTGCGAGCATTTCCAAGTGAGCCACGAACAATTGCGGGTGTTTGGTAAAGACGAATGGTTCGCCCCGCCCGCTTCCGGCACCAACCCCGCCGACGCAATGATTATCTGCCCGGCCAGCATGGGCGTAGTGGCGGCGGTAGCACACGGCACTTCCGACCACTTAATCGAGCGCGCTGCCGATGTTTGCTTAAAAGAACGCCGCCCGCTAATTATCGTTCCGCGCGAAGCACCGTTTTCCACCCTGCATCTGGAAAACCTGCTCAAACTCTCGCAATGGGGCGCAGTCATTCTGCCACCTTCGCCCGGCTTTTATCATCATCCGAAAAGCATGGAAGATTTAATCGACTTTGTGGTCGCCCGCATTCTTGATCAGTTGCGCATCGAGCACAGTCTGATGCAAAAATGGGGCAGTTAAATGGAAGGTTTGCGTGAATTTATCGCTTTAATCGTCGGATTCATTCATTGGATATTGACAATACTCGGCAAGCTGTTTTAATCTTGCTTCAATTATTTTCGCTTTGCTAAAGACAAGTCACATGAACAAGTTTACTTTCGCTTATTCTTATTGGTACCGCTCAAACGCGCGGTGCTTGTTTATGCCTGTCTGAAACAGAGAGTCAAGCGAAACAAAAAAGCCGC
>CALFOA010000216.1 GCA_937919795.1 uncultured Neisseria sp. | reverse complement strand
TTCATATTCAAATTTTCCTGATCACCCTTCATCATCAGCCAAGCCACCAAAATGTTGACGAACAAGCCAAGTGTCGCTACCCCGATCATGGGCAGCGCCATCATTTCCAGCGGGTTGTGCCAGCGGCGGATGGCTTCATACAAGATATAGATGGCGACAAACAGCAGCGAAGTGCCGTTCAATAAAGCAAACCAGCGTTGTTTGTTGCGGCTTAAGAACAAGGCCAACAAAGCCAACAGCAAGGAAAAGCTGTCGTTGGCCATATGGGCGGCATCGGCCAGCAGGGCTAAGCTTTTAAAATACCAACCGCCGAGAAACTCCACCACCATAAAAGCGCTGATAATGGCAAAACTAACCGCCAAAATCGCTTTATTGTTCGGCGCATGATGGTGGTGGTCATACTCGTGATGATGCGGATGGGAATGGTGGGAGGACATTACGTTTCTTTCCGGCTGACAAAATAGGGCGTTTGCATTAATATACTTGATACTGGTATGGAGTATATTATACTCCCTAGGGGCTGTTGACAATTAACCGATGAAGCGGTTTTTTGAGGCAAAAAACGCGTATGCAAGGAAAAAAGCACAGCAAGGTTGGACACCTTGCGAGCATTTTTGACGCAGCAGACGTGGATTTTTGACCAAAAATACCGTCGGCGTGTTAGTTATTAACAGACCCAAAGCCTGTCTGAAAACATTTTCAGACAGGCTTACACAATTTAAAATACCGCTCGCGTATAATGCGAGCCACTTATCACTGTTCTGCATGAGAAAGACGTTTACTGATGAAACCCACCCTGAAAGCCGGCCTGATTGCCGTAATCGCCGCCTTCTCTCTCGCCGCTTGTAAGCAAGAAGTTAAAACCGGCGCCGCTTCCGGTGCTTCAGCCGCCGCTACTTCATCCGCCTCAGCTGCGGCCACCGTTGCCGGTTTTGAAAATCCGGCACAACAAATCGGTTATGCCTTTGGCGCCCAAATTTCCCAACAATTGATTACCCCGTGGAAAACTCAGGGAGTGGATATTGATGCGGCTCTGGTGTTGGAAAACATGAAGAAAGTCGCCGCCGGCGGACAACCTTCAGTAACGCCTGATGAAGCACGCAAATTCATGGGTGAACTGGCTCAAAGCATGCAAGGTGCCGCGTCTAACACACCGCCCAAACTCACCGCCGAACAAAGCAAAACCCTCAGCGTGCTGATGGGCGCGCAAATGGGTAACGCCGCCTTCGGTGTAAAACAAAATGGCCTCACTTTCGACCTCGATTCCTTCACCCAAGCCATCAGCGATGTGGTTGAAGGCAAAACACTGAAAATGACGCCCGAGCAAATGGACATGGCCATCAAACAAGCTGAACAGGCTCATGCCGAGGCCGCTGCCAACAGCCCGGAAGCCAAAGCCAATCTGGAAAAAGGCCAAGCCTTCCTGAAAGAAAACGCCACTAAAGACGGTGTCAAAACCACCGCCTCCGGCCTGCAATACAAAATCACCAAAGAAGGCACCGGTATACAACCGAAAGCCACCGACGAAGTCACCGTCGACTACACCGGCAAGCTGATTGACGGCACCGAATTCGACAGCGGCAAAGGCATTTCCTTCCCGCTCAACGGCGTGATTCCGGGCTGGACCGAAGGCCTACAACTGATCAAAGAAGGTGGCGAAGCCACTTTGTATATCCCTGCTGAGTTAGCTTACGGCAAACAACAAGCCGGTGAAAAAATCCTGCCGAATTCCACTTTGGTATTTGATGTGAAATTGGTGAAGGTTGGCAAATAAGCCCTAAGCAGCCGATAAAAAAACGGTGTTTCTGTTACGGTTCAACAGAAACACCGTTTTTATTGCTCACGATTTTTTCAGACAGGCATTTCCAATAAAAAAACGGACTCTGCTATTCACAAAGCCCGGCTGTTTCAATATGCCTGTCTGAAAACCAAACCATAGTTTTCAGACAGGCATCACACCTATTTAATGGTCATGTGCACCGGAAGCACCGATACCGGTCATCGAGCGTACATACTGCGCTTCAAAACCCGCTTTATCTTTCTTCGCCTGCTCGGAATTATCGGTAACCGAAACCAGCCAAGCCACGATAAAGCCGAGCGGGATGGTGAAGATGGCCGGGCTGCCGTAAGGGAAAATCGGTTTTTCGTTACCCAATACCGCCACCCACACGCTTGGGCCTAAGATA
>CALFOA010000215.1 GCA_937919795.1 uncultured Neisseria sp. | reverse complement strand
TTCCGTTAAGAAGCTCGCCGTAGGTCTCGAAGGCGGGCAGCTGGGGATAGTCGGCCTTGATCTTGTCCGTCGAGCGGAAGAGGAAGCCGGCCTTGCCCGTGCCGAGGTGTTCGACTGTTTGTTTGCCCGTGAAAAACTCGGTACCACCGGTTTAGGGCAGGGCGTTGCCATTCCGCACGGCCGTCACGCCTCAGTGAAAAAAGCCGTCGGTGCTTTTATCCGTACCCAAGAGCCGGTGGCTTTCGATGCGCCGGACGGTAAGCCCGTATCTTTGTTGTTTATCTTGCTGGTGCCGGAAAATGCCACCGGCGAACATCTGGAAGTGTTATCCCAACTGGCGGGTAAGTTTTCTGCTAAACACGTGCGTGAAGCCTTGATGGCCGCCGGTGATGCGGAAGAAGCCCGCCGTATTCTGGTCGAAGAATAATCCCATGCCCAGTATTTCCGCCCGCCGTCTCTATCAGGACAATCAGCACAAACTGCAACTGGCCTGGTCGGCCGGAACGGCCGGTGCCGATAACCGTATCGGTGTGGAAGCCGACAAGCCTGTTTTGGCGCTTGTCGGCCATTTGAATTTTATCCACCCCAATCAGGTGCAAGTGTTGGGCGTGGCCGAAGTCGAGTATTTCAAACGGCTGGAAGCCGGTGAAGGCGATGTGATGTTCGGCCACAATCTTGAATTGAAAACCTCGCTGGTGATTGTTGCCAACGGCTTGCCGGTGCCGTCTATGCTGCGCGATTACTGTCATACCAATCATATTCCCTTGCTGACCTCCAAGCTGGAAAGCCCGCATCTGATGGATGTGCTGCGCATTTACTTGCAGCGTGCGCTGGCAGTATCGGTGGTGAAGCATGGAGTGTTTCTGGATGTGTTTGAGATTGGTATTTTGATTACTGGCCATTCCGGCTTGGGTAAGAGCGAGTTGGCGCTGGAATTGATTTCACGCGGCCACAGCTTGGTAGCCGATGATGCAGTGGAACTGCACCGTACCGGCCCGGAAACGCTAGAAGGCCGCTGCCCGGCGATGCTGCGCGATTTTCTAGAAGTGCGCGGGCTGGGTGTGCTCAATATTCGCCATATTTTTGGTGAAACCTCTATTCGGCCGAAAAAACACTTACAACTCATCATTAATCTGGTGCCTGCTGACGACGAATACATGAAACAACTGGATCGCCTAAGCATCCGCACCGAAACCGAATCTATTCTGAATGTGAACATCCGCTCGGTTACCCTGCCGGTAGCGGTTGGCCGTAACTTGGCCGTATTGGTGGAAGCCGCGGTGCGCAACTATATCCTGCAATTGCGTGGCAAAGACAGCACCAAAGAATTCTTAGAACGCCACCAAACCCTGTTGAAAGAAGACGAACTCAACCATGAAGATAGTATTGATTAGCGGCTTGTCCGGTTCCGGTAAGTCGGTTGCGCTCAAACTTTTGGAAGATTTGGGCTATTATTGTGTAGACAATATGCCCTTGGAAATCTTACCGGAATTGGTGAAATACCATTTGGAGCGTGGTGCGGAAGAGCATTTGGGTGTCAGCGTCTATATCCGTTCCCGTATCAGTCTGCAAAAAATCCAAAACCAGATTGCTTTATTACGCGAATTAGGGCACGAAGTTCATCTGCTGTTTCTTGAAGCGGCGGAAGATGTGTTGATGCGGCGCTTTTCCGAAACACGCAGAAGCCATCCGCTGGCGGGCAAGCAGCTTACCTTGATGGAAAGTGTGCGCCAAGAGCGCGACAGGCTGTTTCCCTTGCGCGACTTGGCCTACTGCATCGATACTTCTAAAATGAACGCCCAGCAATTGCGCTATACCGTGTTGCAATGGTTGGATGTGCAGAGTGAAGGGATGTTGGTGATTATTGAGTCGTTTGGCTTTAAATACGGCGTGCCGACCAATGTCGATTTCGTATTCGATATGCGCAGCCTGCCCAATCCGTATTACGACCCTGAGTTGCGCCCGTTCAATGGTATGGATAAACCGATTCAGGATTATCTCGACCAGCAGCCTTTGGCACAGGAAATGCTGGAGGATATCGACCACTTTATGAACCGCTGGTTGCCGCGTATGGAAGTAGAAAGCAGAAGCTATGTGACCATCGGTTTGGGCTGTACCGGCGGCCAGCACCGTTCGGTTTACATTACCGAGCGCTTGGCCGACCGCTTGCGCAGTAAAAAATACCATGTATTGATCCGCCACCGTCAGTTAGCCAAATTGGCCGAGCGTTGAGAATTTAATCCGGGAAGTGCTGAGCAATCAGGGCTTCCTTTTTAGAATGAGAGAATAACTATGGCCATTCAATGGTACCCCGGCCACATGCACAAGGCGAAGAAAGCCATTATCGAGCGCTTGAAATCGGTCGATATGGTGATTGAAGTCTTGGATGCACGGCTGCCTGCTTCCAGCGAAAACCCGTTGCTGGCCAATTTGTCGGCCGGCAAGCCGAAATTAAAGATTTTAAACAAACAGGATTTGGCCGACCCCGAACGCACCGCAGCTTGGATGGCGCACATACAGCAACGCCCCGATACGTTGGCGATTGCGCTGGATGCTTCCGATACCGGCGCTACCCAGAAAATCATCCGCGCCTGCCGTAGTTTGTTGCCGAACCGGCAGGGCATCGATAAACCTTTGCGGGTGTTGATTTGCGGTATTCCCAATGTGGGAAAATCCACGCTGATTAACGGCATGATCGGCAAGAAATCGGCCAAAACCGGCAATGAACCGGGCATCACCAAAGCCGAGCAGCGCTTGTTTCTGGCCGATGACTTCTGGCTTTATGATACCCCCGGTATGCTGTGGCCTAAGATTATTGTGGAAGAGTCTGGCTATAATCTGGCCGCCAGCGGTGCAGTCGGCCGCAATGCTTTGGATGAAGAAGTGGTTGCGCTGGAATTACTCGATTATCTGCGCCGCCATTATCTGGCCGATTTGCAAAACCGTTATCAAGCCGATAAGGATGCCAGCAGCCATTGGCGCGATGAAGAATGGTTGGAATGGATAGGCCGTAAACGCGGCGCCTTGTTGCCGGGCGGCCGCATTAATTACCAGAAAGCCGCCGAAGTGGCGCTCACCGATTTCCGCGACGGCCAGATTGGTCGCATTACCTTGGAAACGCCCAACCAGTGGGCGACTTGGTTGAAAGTAGCACGACAGAACGAAGCGGCGCTCAAAGCGGCGCGCGAGGCGAAAAAAGCGGAACGCAAAGGTGGTGGTAAGGCTTGAGAGGGATGGCATAACAGGTGAGTAGTATGAGTTTGCAGACAAAATAACAACAATGCCTGTCTGAAAGATGCCATTAAAAGCAGAATATGATACGCTAGCGGAAAATCTTAATACTTAAATAATGCTGAGGAGAATATGTCATGAAAAACAACCTTTTATTGCGCGTAGCGGATGAGGACGATGTAGACGACATCGCCGACTTGCTCAATACCTGCTACCGCGGTGAAGGAGGTTGGACCAATGAAGTCAACATCATCAGCGGCCAGCGCATCAGTCGCGACGATGTGGCCGCCATGATTGCAGGCAAAAAGCATTATTTTTTCGCTTTCGATAATTTCGGCCAATTGGCAGAAGCAGGCAGCCTACTCGGTTGTATTGTGGTGAAGTTGGATTTGCAGGAACAGCAGAGCCAAGATGCAGAGCATTCGGCTTATGTTGAAATGGTGGCCGTGCATCCGGCGATCCAGAATCAAGGTATAGGCGGCGAAATGCTCGGCGCAGTGGAAAACTTCGCAATGGAACACTTGAAGCAAGGCTGGATGCGGATGAGTGTGGTCGACAAATTACCGGAGTTGGTGGCTTATTATCAGCGTCGCGGCTACGAGCTAACCGGCACTTCGCGCCCGTTCCCGGCAGAAGGCCATTGGGGCATGCCGCTGGAAGAAGGCTTGAAACTATTGGATTTACACAAACGCCTGTCTGAAAAATAATTCATACAGCTTGCGCTCATGTTTTCAGACAGGCATTGAATGCCTGTCTGAAAACATTTGGGCAGAGGATATTTTTTATGATGCGAATAAGAAAAATCATTTATTATTCATATTATTAAATACCATCCTGTATTGGAAAGGTAAACAGCATGAAAAGTGTTTTAACCGTTTTGGCAACTGCGCTGCTATTCACCGCTTGCGCCCATACGCCGCAAGCGCCGGCGGCGCAGATTCAAGTTTATAAAAGCGATGGCGCCCGCCAATGCGAAGGCGGTGGTATCGCTCCGGAAATCATGCTAAAAGAACTGGACGGTATCCATGTTTATGCCGCCCGTAAACAGCTGATGCAAGGCGTGATGGTTCCCGCAGTTTGCGGCGGCACTACTGGCAGCATCAATGTTTACAACATTGCCGCCGAAGATCAGGCAGCGGCAGAGCAACGCGGTTTTGCCGTGTTGCCGCCCAGAAAAAACAATCATCCGATTTTCCAATGAAAAGCTTTTTCAGACAGGCATTTAGATAGCAGAAATAAAGTTTTTTCGCTCTATCGATTAATGCCTGTCTGAAAACATCTAAACCTATGACCGAAAAACTCCCTCCCGATGCGTTGATAGAAGCCGCGCTGCTCACCCAAACCGAGCCGTTGAGCGAAAAAGAGATGCGCGAATTGTGTGTGCCGCCATTGTCGTCCGACAAACTCATCGACGTGCTCGCCAACCTCAAAGCCCGTTGGCACAACCGTGCGCTGCAATTGGTGCATACTCATGAAGGCTGGCGTTTTCAAATTGCCCAATCCGCTTTTGAACGACTGGGCAGTTTGCAGGAGCAGCGTAAGCCGCGTTATTCGCGCGCGGTGATGGAAACGCTGGCGATTATCGCCTATCAGCAGCCGGTTACCCGCGGCGACATCGAAGGCATACGCGGGGTAACCGTATCGCAAAACGTGATGCAAACCCTGCAAGACCGCGGATGGATTGAAATCATCGGTCACCGCGATTCTATTGGCCGCCCGGCCTTGTGGGCGACCACCGATGTGTTCCTCAGCGATTTGCAGCTTGAAAATCTGGAAGAATTACCGCCGTTAACCGCCTTGGGCGAGTTGATTTTGCCGGATTTGATTGAACCAGCCGACAGCGGTGAGGAAGGCGAGGAAGAAGTGGCGGAAACGGCGGAAGCTGAAGCCGGGCAAGGCGACGATGATAGTGGCGTATTGAATTGAATCGCCAGCACAAAACATCTCTCAACCGATTAAAACGTTTGGAGAGATATGCCTGTCTGAAAGACTTTTCTCATTCGCCGAAACAGTACTCAAGTTGCTGAAATTACATTATCATCTACGCAAAATATCGCGTGGGCGCAACGGATTTCCCGTATAATTCATTCGTTTAAAACCCCTTATTTTTTACCCCTGCCGCTTCGGCCGCAGAAGAACCGTTTTTTCAGCTGAAACAAACGCGTTAGGAGAACCCAAAATGTCTAAAAAAACCGTCAGCAAGCGCGAGTTTCGCGATGGCGTGAGCAAAAAAAGCACCCGTAAGCCAACTGCTAAAGTAGCAGATGGCGCCAAAAACAAACGTCAAATTTCAGGCGAGAGTAAATCCATCGCCGTGCCAAAAACGCAAACGGTTCGCGCTAAAAAACTGGTGGTGCGCAGCCCCAATCAAAAAATCGTTGAGCGTTCGCGCGATTTGAAAGAGAAGCGCTCTGATTTGGAAAACTTCGAGCCGGTGCGCCTGCAAAAAGCACTGGCCGCTTCCGGCGTCGGTTCGCGCCGCGAGATGGAAGATTGGATTACCCAGGGTTGGGTAACGGTAAATGGCAAAACCGCGCAATTAGGCGATAAGGTGTCGCCCGATGATCAGGTTCTGGTTAAAGGCAGCGTGATCAAGCTGAAATGGCCGGATCGTTTGCCGCGCATTATTCTGTATTACAAGCAGGAAGGCGAAATCGTGTCGCGCGACGACCCGCAAGGCCGCGTGAGTATTTTCGACCGCCTGCCGCAAGCGGCCAGCAGCCGTTGGGTGGCGATCGGCCGTTTGGACATCAATACCAGCGGCCTGCTGATTCTCACCACGTCGGGCGAATTGGTAAACCGTTTTGCTCATCCGAGCTTTGAAGTGGAGCGCGAATACGCGGTGCGCGTATTGGGTGAACTGAGTGTGGAACAATTGCAAATGCTTACCGAAGAGGGCGTGATGCTGGAAGACGGCTTGGCTAAAGTGGAACGCATCTACGGCCAGGGCGGCGAGGGTGCCAACCGTTGGTATAATGTGGTGATTAAAGAAGGCCGCAACCGCGAAGTACGCCGTATTTTTGAGAGCCTGGGCTTAACCGTGAGCCGTTTGGTGCGGGTGGGTTTTGGTCCGATCGGTTTGCCTAATCGTTTGAAACGCGGCCAGTTTTATGAGATGAATCCCGCCGAAGTGGCGAATATTCTGAAATGGGCGGACATGCCGTTGCCGGGCGCGCGCCGCCGCAGATAGTACGACTAGTATTAAGGAAATGCCTGTCTGAAAAATAAAGTTTTGATTTTTCAGACAGGCATTTTGTCGTGCAGCTATTAATGATGGAAATAGTTATCAATCTGATTATATTGATGTTTAATGAGTGCAACCGCTGATACGGTATTTTATACGCTAATAATATGACTTTGTTCAGGCTAATAGACTAAGGTTACCATATTAATATTTTAAAAATTTTTTGTGGGATGAGTGTGGATCGTTTGACGATGGTGCTGGTGAGCAAAATTGAATTTAATAAAGTTCCGATAGAATAAAATGGCATGAGCAAAACAGGCTAGGGCTGAAATAAACAAGATGTATCAAAAATACAACCATTTATTTTATAACTTTACATTTTTCATTGTTTTGCGAATAGTATCAAAGGGTAATTAATTTTATTTATGGTGTTGTTTTAAATTATTTTTTTTGCATAACCGAATTTATGGCTATCGGGGCATCATAATTTTCCCTAAAAAACGAAGCAGATGGAAATAAATTAGTCTGCTACAGTGTGCGCTGTTCACAAATGAGCAGTCATTTGTACGGGGAAAATAAGCTGCGTAGCTAGATATATTTATTCATTAGAAGGATAAGGATTATGTCCAATAATATTGTTGATCCAAAAAAGGCGGGATCACCTTTTCAGCGCTATAAAGGCGTGACGATTTCAATTGTGGTATTTCTGGTGTTCGTTTCCGGCGTGATGTATGCCGCTTCGCATATTTCGAACCGCGTACAGCAATTGCAGGTTCAGATTGATGCAACCGGTGTATTAAGCGATGAAAGCTATAATATTTTGGTGGGAGCTCAATCAGTACACCAAGAAGTTTTGGATAAAGCTTTAGATAAAGCGGAAGGGCGGCCTGATGAGGATGACGATGATGAAGCGTCAATCGAGGAGTTGCAGGAACAATTAGCCGAATCGATCAAATCTTTCGAAGAAACCAAGGCTAAGCTGGAACAGGGCGGGCACTATACCATCAGGATCGGTGCCAATCATGTGGAGCCTTTAACTACGCAGGGCACCATGGAAAATTTGAAAGAGGTTGAGGCGGTTTGGAATAAGTTTAAGCCGGATGTAGAAGCTATCATTGCTTTTAAAGCGGAGAGTGTTGATCTTGACGCCATTGAGAAGGCTGATACCTTCCGAGACGGCGGGCATGAAGCTATTTATGAAGGTCTCGATAAAATTATCGTTGCCTTGAACGAAGAAAGCTACCTGCAAACCTATAAGTTGCATTGGATTGAACGTATCGGTATTGCCGTGGCCATGATTTATTTTCTGCTCTTTGTGGGCTTCTTTCTGCGCCGTTTGGCCAGATCGGATGAGCGAGCCGAACAAGCTCGCCGCGAAACCGATGAAATTATGCAAACGGTAAACAACGGCTTGTTCCTGCTGGATAAAGACCTGAACATCGGTTCGCAATATTCTAAAGAGCTGGAGCGTTTGTGGGGTAAGAAAGATCTGGGCGGAAAAAACATGCTGGATGTGTTGTCGGATATGGTAGCTTCTAAAGACAATTTGGAAACTGCCGGCAGCTTTGTAAACCAGTTTACAACCCGCGCACCAAAGAGCGTTTGATCGGCAGCCTGAATCCGTTGGTACGTAGCCCGATGCAAGTGGTGAATGATGCCGGTGTGAAAGAAACCCGCTATCTGGATTTCAAGTTTAACCGTGTATATCAGGATAAAGAAATTTCACGTGTATTGGTGAGTGTAAGTGATGCTACCGATGCGGTGAAATTGGAAGAGAAAGTTCAGCACGAGCGCGAGCAGAGCGATTTGCAATTGGAAATGCTGGGTTCGATTCTGAAAGCCGATCCGCAGTTAATGGCCGACTTTATCGGAAATACGAAGAACCGCAACCAAAACATCAACGAAAAACTGAAAGAACCGGCCAAAGTACAATCTGATTTCTACAACAAATTATCATTTATTTTCCGTGAAGTACACGGTTTGAAAGGTGATGCCAGCTCGTTGGGTTTGCAAGGTTTCGTAGCAATTGCCGAAAATCTGGAACATACTTTGAAAGATTTGCAAGGTAAGAGCAAGCTGGTAGGTGAAGACTTCCTGCCGTTAACCGTGTCTTTGGAAGAGTTGTACAACCTTACGCAAGCCATCGGCGATTTGAGCCAGCGTATTGCCGGCGGTAGCAATGAAGGCGGTCGCCCGGTAGTGTCAACCAATGCAGAACCGGTGAAAAACCAGTTGAGCAAATTTGTTGGCGAAATTGCTGAGCGGAACGGCAAACAGGTAGATTTCAGCTGCATCGGTATGG
>CALFOA010000214.1 GCA_937919795.1 uncultured Neisseria sp. | reverse complement strand
CAAGCCGGACGGCTCGATCATCGAAACGCCGATTACCGCGAACTTCCGCGAAGGCTTAACCGTATTGCAATACTTTATTTCCACCCACGGTGCGCGTAAAGGTTTGGCGGATACCGCCTTGAAAACCGCTAACTCCGGTTACCTGACCCGCCGCTTGGTAGACGTTACCCAAGACTTGGTGGTGATTGAAGACGATTGTGGCACCACTGACGGCTTCGTGATGAAGGCAGTAGTGCAGGGCGGTGATGTGATTGAGCCGCTGCGTGACCGTATTCTCGGCCGTGTGACCGCTGCCGATGTGGTCGATCCTTCCAGCAACGAAACACTGGTAGAAGCCGGTACCTTGTTGAACGAGCAACTGGTTGACTTAATTGACAACTCGGGTGTCGATGAAGTGAAAGTCCGCACCCCGATTACCTGTAAAACCCGTTACGGCTTGTGTGCACAATGTTACGGCCGCGACTTGGCACGAGGTAAGTTGGTAAATTCCGGCGAAGCCGTCGGCGTGATTGCCGCCCAGTCTATCGGTGAACCGGGTACCCAGCTGACCATGCGTACCTTCCACATCGGTGGTGCCGCTTCGCGTGCCGCCGCTGCCAGCCAAGTAGAAGCCAAGTCTAACGGTACCGCGCGTTTCAACAGCCAAATGCGTTATGTAGCCAACAACAAAGGTGAACTGATTGTGATCGGCCGCTCTTCTGAAGTGGTGATTCATGACGACATCGGCCGCGAACGTGAGCGCCATAAAGTACCTTACGGTGCTACTCTGTTGGTGCAAGACGGCGCAGGCGTGAAAGCTGGCCAAACGCTGGCTACTTGGGATCCGCATACTCGTCCGATGATCACCGAGCACGCCGGTCGTGTGAAGTTCGAAAACATCGAAGACGGCGTAACCGTAACCAAGCAAACCGACGACATTACCGGTTTGTCTACCTTGGTGGTGATTGACGGCAAACGCCGTGCGTCCAGCGCTTCCAAACTGCTGCGTCCGACCGTAAAACTGTTGGATGAAAACGGCTTGGAAGTGAAGATTCCGGGTACCGATACCGCCGTATCAATGGCCTTCCCGGTAGGCGCCGTGATTACCGTGCGTGAAGATCAGGAAATCGGCAAGGGTGATGTATTGGCGCGTATCCCGCAAGCCTCTTCGAAAACCCGCGATATTACCGGTGGTCTGCCGCGTGTGGCCGAGTTGTTTGAAGCGCGCGTACCGAAAGATGCCGGTATGCTGGCCGAGGTAACCGGTACCGTTTCCTTCGGTAAAGAAACCAAAGGCAAGCAGCGTTTGATCATCACCGATCTGGACGGCGTGGCTTACGAAACCCTGATTTCTAAAGAGAAACAGATTCTGGTGCACGACGGCCAAGTGGTGAACCGCGGCGAAACCATCGTCGATGGTGCTGTGGATCCGCACGACATTCTGCGTCTGCAAGGTATCGAAGCGTTGGCGCGCTACATCGTGCAAGAGGTACAAGAAGTTTACCGCCTGCAAGGTGTGAAGATTTCCGATAAACATATCGAAGTGATCATCCGCCAGATGCTGCGTCGCGTGAACATTGCCGATTCAGGTGAAACCGGCTTTATTACCGGTGAACAAGTCGAGCGTGCCGATGTGATGGCGGCCAACGAGAAAGCCGAAGCGGATGGTAAAGAACCGGCACGCTTTGAAAATATCCTGTTGGGTATCACCAAAGCCTCACTCTCTACCGACAGCTTCATCTCGGCGGCTTCCTTCCAGGAAACTACCCGCGTGCTGACCGAAGCGGCGATTATGGGCAAACAGGACGACTTGCGCGGCCTGAAAGAAAACGTGATCGTCGGCCGTCTGATTCCGGCCGGTACCGGTTTGACCTATCACCGTACCCGTCGCAATCAGTGGAACGAGCAAAATGCCGCTGCTGAATCAACTGTTGAGGAAACCAGTTCTCAGTCTTAATTAACACGGTTGAGATAAACGCCACCTGATAATAGGTGGCGTTTTTTTATTGGATTCGCTTTTTGGTTTTCAGACAGGAGTATGCCTGTCTGAAAGAGTAGAGTGGTATGCTATCCATAATTATAGCGAAATGGAATGGATTCATTTATCTAATCATTGTTTTAAATTTTTTCAGACAGGCATAGGCCTGTCTGAAAAAATTGCCGCTCAACAAATACACTTTATTTCATCTAAGTCGGCAATCCGGCCGGTGTTCAATGATAAAATTCCACTTTAGCCGTTTACTGACAGCCGTCCCCCTATGCTCACCGATATCGAAAAAAACGCCATCCGCGATCACTACCGCGCCATCTCGCAAAACCTGCCGCAGTTCCGCCCCCGTCCGGCGCAGCGGGAGATGATTGCGGCGATTGCCAACGCGTTTTCGCGCACCAAAAGCCGTGCCGAAGGCGAAGAAGGCCCTCAGCGTGAAGGTGAAAGTATTGTGGTGATCGAAGGCCCCACCGGCGTGGGCAAAAGCTTGGCTTATCTGCTGGCGGGCGGCATCATGGCGCAAACGCGCGAAAAGCGGCTGATTGTATCCAGCGCTACCGTGGCTTTGCAGGAACAGCTGGTCAACCGCGATTTACCGTTTTTAGTCGCCCAAAGTGGTTTGGAACTTACCTTTGCGCTCGCCAAAGGGCGCGGCCGCTATCTCTGCCCCTACAAACTCTACCAACTCACCCAAAGCAACAGCCAGCAAAACCTGCTCGGTTTTGAAGCACCAGCCGTGTTGTGGGACAGCAAACCCAAGCCCGAGGAGCTGCAATTATTGCGCGAGCTGGCCGACGAATTTGCCGCCCGCCGCTTCAATGGCGACCGCGACACCTGGCCGGAACGCATCGACGACACCCTCTGGATGAAGGTGAATAACGACAACTACGGCTGCCTGAAAGCTGCCTGTCCGAATCGCCCCGAATGCCCGTTTTATCTGGCGCGCGACACCTTGGAAACCGTGGATGTGGTAGTGGCCAACCACGATTTGCTGATGGTCGATATCAGCATGGGCGGCGGCGTGATTCTGCCCGCGCCTGAAAACAGTTTTTACTGTATAGACGAAGCCCACCACCTGCCGAAAAAAGCCTTGAGCCAGTTTGCCGCCGAGCATTCGTGGAACCAAGCGGTGTGGGCCTTGGAAAAACTGCCCGCCGTGACCGATAAAATCGCCGCACTCACCGACAAAGCCGAACTCGCTAATTTGGCCGACGAAGCCGCTGCAGCCTTGCTCGAAAGTCTGCACGAATGGCAGTTTCACTTATCCGAAGAGCCGGAATTAAAGACCACGGAAAGTAACGAATCAGTGTGGCTGTGGCAAGACGGCCAAATTCCCGAAGCATTGGAATTAACCGTATCCAATACCGCCGTTGCCGCGCGTAGTTTGTATAAGCACATTAACGGTTTAACCGACGCTTTATCCGCCGCTCGCCGCGATAAAGAGCAAAACAGCGCGCAAATCGACCGCTTGAGCACCGAGTTCGGCGTATTCCGCGCCCGCGTCGAGCAAATCGCTGCGACTTGGGATTTGATTTCTACCGTGCCCGCTGAAGGAGAAGAGCCGCTGGCAAAATGGATTACCCGCCGCATCGACGACAAAAACGACTACTTCTTCCACGCCAGCCCCATCAGCAGCGCCTCTTATCTCGCCAACAACTTATGGCGACGCGCCGCCGGAGCCGTGCTCACTTCCGCCACCCTGCAATCGCTGGGCAGCTTCAATCTGATTCTGCGCCAAACCGGCCTGCAATGGCTGCCGGAAACCACCACGCTGGCCTTGCAAAGCCCGTTTGATTTCGACGCGCAAGGCGAGTTGTATCTGCCGCCGGTGCACGCCAGCCCGAAAGACCCCGCCGCACACACCGCCGCCATTGTCGAATGGCTGCCCAAGCTGATTTCTGCTGAAGAAGCCATCGGCACGCTGGTGCTGTTTTCTTCGCGCAAACAAATGCAGGAAGTCGCCTTACGCCTGCCTGAAAGCCATCTGCCGCTGTTGTTGGTGCAAGGCGAATTGCCCAAAGCCGTGTTGCTGGAAAAACACCATCAAGCCATCGCCGAAGGCCGCGCCAGCATTATTTTCGGGTTGGACAGCTTCGCCGAAGGCTTGGACTTGCCCGGCGAAGCCTGCGTACAGGTCATCATCGCCAAACTGCCGTTTTCCATGCCCGACAATCCCATCGAAAAAACCCAAAACCGTTGGATTGAGCAGCGTGGTGGCAATCCCTTTATCGAAATCACCGTGCCTGAAGCCAGCATCAAATTGATTCAGGCAGTCGGTCGTTTAATCCGTACTGAAAGCGATTACGGCCGCGTGACCATTCTCGATAACCGCGTGAAAACGCAAAACTACGGCCGCCAAATGCTGGCCTGTTTACCACCGTTTAAAAGAATAGGCTAACCGCTACTTTTCGCCGTTTTGGAGTTTCTCGGTAGAAAATAGAGATTTTTAGAGGCAATGTTTTGTTGTACTTAACAGATCGGA
>CALFOA010000213.1 GCA_937919795.1 uncultured Neisseria sp. | reverse complement strand
GGCGGAAATAAAGTTTTTTCGCTAGAGCGTTAGATTTAGCTGTGGCTGGTCAGTCAAATGCCTGTCTGAAAAGCTTTCAGACAGGCATTTGATAGGTAATCATTGATTTACAGCGCGTATTTGATTTCTTTTACCATACTGAAGCTGCGGGTTACGCCGTTTTGTGACACCGGGGTTAAGCGTTGTTGTTGCATCCAGCTAACGGCTTCGCTGTCTACTTTTTTCGAACCACTGCTGCGCACCACGCGCACATCTTGCGGGTAGCCTTCCGGGTTAATGGTTAGGCGCATCGCCACTTTGCCATCGATACGGCCTTGAGCTTGGCTGTTTTTTTCGTAAAAGCGTACATCTTGGGCAAAAGCGCCCGCGCTGACCAGCGCCAGCATCAGGCCGAGAATGGGTTTGCAGTTCTTCATGATTTAAGTATCCGAAAATAAAAATAATATCATCATTGGAAGGCAGAAACGGCCAGAAGTTTCCAAAATACCGACTATCGCCATATTCGATACGTTCAGTAGATTCTTTATTTTAAAAGACTTAAAGTTATATTGTTGAGAGAGAATTGATTGAATGCGTCGAGTAATAGACTGTGTGACAAGAAAGAGTGCGTATCAAGCAGATTTTGCGATTCGTTGGCCACCATGATGGTTAGAATCAGAAACTGCAGGGTAAGGCCGGCGGTAACCGGCAAAAAGCGGGCGATATAATTTTTCATGACGTTTTCCCTAATCCTGTTGTAACAGGATTTTTTTATTTAATGCAGGCTTATCATGCCTGTCTGAAAATAAAATATTGTATGGTGAAGTCGCTAAACAACGGTTGCTATCCTTGTTATCTAGGGATTTCACTGTAATGTGTTTGACCAAGTGCTATTGTGCAGTTGTCGCTAGAAAACCGCAATAGCCGGATTTTGTCGTGAGCATGCTCTATATTTTCCAAGCAACTGGTGGTGTAGGGCAGCTTATGACGTAGAATGTCAGTTCGGAAAAAATGAAAAGCATGAGGATGTGGCTCAGTTAAATAAAAACAAGCAACTGAATGTTGTCGTGATTTTAGAGTAAACCCTGTAAAAATTCATTTTGGATAGATTGTTTATTCTAATAATACCGTTGATCATGATAAAATTGCCGGTTGTGCTGTTCCTTTTTTGCAACTTTTTATCGAGGTTTATTAGTTGTATTTTTATAAATATATGATTTTAAAATGTTAGGTTGTTTTTAGAGTGATTGCCAACCATATTCTATGCTGAATAAATGATAGAAATGCACAGGGTGCTGTGCTATAAAATTGAACTTTTGAAAAATAGATGCGGTCGGCAAGGTCGAATCGGAGACGAGAGCCGTAAAATGAAAAGCTTAAAATTTACCAAGATGCATGGATTGGGTAACGACTTTATGGTGGTTGACGGCATCAACCAGTCGTTTAATCCACAGGAAGCCCCGCTCACCCGTTGGGCAGACCGCCACACCGGCATCGGTTTCGACCAATTGTTGTTGGTGGAAGCCTCCGACAGCGAAGGTGTAGACTTCCGCTACCGCATTTTTAATGCCGACGGCAGCGAAGTAGAACAATGCGGCAACGGCGCGCGCTGTTTTGTGCGTTTTGTAACCGATAAAGGTTTGACCACGAAACACAAAATTGTGGTGCAAACCGCACGCGGCATTATTCTGCCCGAGTTGTTAGACAACGGTTTGGTAACAGTGAATATGGGCAAACCGCGTTTTGCGCCTTCGGAAATCCCGTTTGTATTGCCGCACGGCGAGAAAGCCGATGCTTTAACCCATCTGCTTTTGATGGGATTGGAATCGGTAACGATCAGTTGCGTGAATATGGGTAATCCGCACGCGGTGATTGTGGTGGAAGACACCGCTTCTGCGCCGGTTGCCACTTGGGGCGAAGCCATCGAATCGCACGAGCAGTTCCCCGAGCGGGTGAATGTAGGCTTTATGCAGGTGGTCGATAATCAACATATCCGCTTGCGCGTGTTTGAACGCGGAGTAGGCGAAACCCAAGCCTGCGGCACCGGCGCTTGCGCGGCCGTGGTCGCCGGCATTGCACGCGGACTTTTGGATTCGCCGGTGCGCGTCGAGACGCGCGGCGGCGAACTCGACATCGCCTG
The DNA here is from genome assembly GCA_937919795.1 of uncultured Neisseria sp. GTDB lineage: Bacteria > Pseudomonadota > Gammaproteobacteria > Burkholderiales > Neisseriaceae > Neisseria. Next base: position 604 of record CALFOA010000213.1, on the reverse strand, counting down.
GTCCGGACCCGGTACGCCGGTGTTCATGCGCGGGCCGGCGGTCACCGTTTTTTCGGGAGAAATCGAACTATGAAATCCGAGGACGTTGCGCTGTATCTGCAGTCGAATCCCCAGTTTTTCGAAGAGCACGCCGAACTCATTTCGCGCATGGTCATCCCGCACCCGCACGGCGGGCGGACGATCTCGATCACCGAGCGGCAGATGCTCGCATTGCGCGACAAGAACCGGCAGCTGGAAGGCAAGATGGCCGAGCTGATCCAGTTCGGCGAGGAAAACGATGTGATCAGCGAAAGGATGCATCGCCTGGCCGTGGCGATCATCGCGGCGGGCAGCTTCCAGTCGGTCATCCACACGCTTAATTTCCATTTGCGCGACGATTTTGCCATCCCGCACTTTGCCTTGCGCCTGTGGCGCCGGCCCGAGAATGCCGCCGAGTTGCCCGAGTTCGCTGGCGTCAGCGCGGAACTGCAGACCTTTGCCGAGACGCTGGAGCGCGACGGCATCCGCACCGTCGGCCAGCTCCAGACCATGGAGGAAACCGACCTGATGCGCCGCTACGGCATCATGGGCAAGCGGCTCTTCAATCTTTCACGCGGGCAGGACG
>CALFOA010000212.1 GCA_937919795.1 uncultured Neisseria sp. | reverse complement strand
CTGGTTTGGGGCAACATGCCAAACACCATACAGGTCGGGATTTTACCGCCTGTTTATCGGAATCTCAATCTCTGAGTTTGAATTTACATTGTTTCATGCTCGTTTTTGATGGTTACCCCCCGATGCCTATCTGAAAAAATAAAAACCTAATTATTTGTTTTATATAAACTTAAACAACAACACCTCCAGCCTAATTCGGCTCAGAGGGCCACTTTTGTAATAATATTTCATTTTTCCGCCATTTTTCCGTTACAATCAAACCGGTACAGTTTCTGAATAAGGATATCCGCATGCGATTGTCTTCCCTTCTATTGCCTTTATTATGCCTGATACCCGGCTTAGCCTCAGCCGCTGAGCTGGACGGTGCTCAAACAAGCTTCCTGTGGGGCTTGCCCTTTGCCGCCATTCTTTTGTCTATTGCGATTTGCCCGTTGTTGATACCCAAAATCTGGCATCATCATTTCGGCAAAATCACCGCTTTCTGGACGCTGCTGTTCCTGCTGCCCTTTATCGCCAGCCACGGCTTCAGCGCAGGCTTAAGCACGGTGGCGCACGCTCTAGTTGGCGAATACATTCCGTTTATCATGCTGCTTTTGGCGCTCTACACCATTTCCGGCGGCATTCTGGTTTGGGGTAACCTGCACGGCAGTGCGAAAACCAATACCACTATTCTGGCCATTGGTACGGTACTCGCCTCGATTATGGGCACTACCGGCGCAGCCATGCTGTTGATCCGCCCGCTGTTGCGCGCCAACGATAACCGCAAACACCGTGTGCACACGGTCGTTTTCTTTATTTTTCTGGTTGCCAACATCGGCGGCGGCTTAACACCGCTGGGTGATCCGCCGTTGTTCCTCGGCTTCTTGAAAGGCGTGGACTTCATGTGGACAGTCCAGCACATGCTGCCGCCGGTATTACTGACCAGCGTGATTGTGCTGATTGTGTTTTACCTACTCGACAGCTACTTCTACTCTAAAGAAGACGAGCTGGAAGAGAAAGACCCCTCGCCCGACAGCCCGTTGAAACTATACGGCAAATTCAATTTCCTGCTGTTGGTGGGCGTAGTGGGCGCGGTATTGATGTCTGGCCTGTGGAAACCCGGCATTGCCGTCGACATTTATGGCACACCTTATGAACTGCAAAATTTGGTGCGCGACCTGATTTTGGTTGCGCTGACCATCGTTTCACTGAAAATGACACCGCAACAGGTACGCGCCGGTAATGAATTTAACTGGGAACCGATTCTGGAAGTAGGCAAGCTGTTCCTCGGTATCTTTATTACCATTGCCCCGGTACTGGCCATTCTCAAGGCTGGTGAGGCCGGTTCTTCTGCTGCGTTGATCTCACTAGTACACGATGCCGCTGGCGATCCCATCAATACCCGTTATTTCTGGATGACCGGCATCCTTTCCGCCTTCCTCGACAATGCACCGACTTATCTGGTGTTCTTCAACATGGCAGGCGGTGACGCACAAGCCTTGATGACCGGCACCCTATTCCACACCTTGCTGGCTATATCGATGGGTTCAGTATTTATGGGCGCCCTCAGCTACATCGGTAATGCACCGAACTTTATGGTGAAATCGATTGCCGAGCAACGCAAAGTAGCGATGCCGAGTTTCTTCGGTTATATGCTGTGGTCGTTCGGTATTCTGGGACCAATATTCGTATTAAACACGCTTATTTTCTTTGTTTGGAAATGGCTCTGATCATTTAGCTAAACAAAATGCCTGTCTGAAAACAAGCTTGCGAGTTTTCAGACAGGCATTTTTATTCAATAAACCGATACCACTTATTCTTTCAATTCGCGGCTGGCAAACACACACTCCACACCGGCTTCTTCCAGTTTTTTCGCCAACGTGTCATCAATGGTACTGTCGGTAAACAGTGCATCGAATTCGGTGATGTCGCCCATCCGCACCAGCGCCGGGCGGCCGAATTTGCTGCTGTCGGCCGCCAGATAGCGGGTACGCGCATTGTGCATCATCGCCTGCATCACGCTGACTTCTTTGTAGTCGAAATCAAATAAAGAGCCATCTTCTTCAATACCGGAAGCGCTCAAAATCGCATAATCCACTTTAAACTGATTAATAAAATCCACCGTGGCCACGCCGGTGATACCGCCGTCGAGCGGGCGCACCACGCCGGAAGTAATCATCACCGTGTAGTCGCTGCGTGCCGACAAAATTGAGGCCACATGAATATTGTTGGTGACCACGCTGAGGTTTTTGCGCTGTTTCACCAAGGCATTGGCCACCGATTCGATGGTGGTGCCTATGCTTAAAAACAGCGTGGCGTTATCGGGAATATGGGCGGCAATCGCATCGGCAATGTGCGCTTTTTCGATTTGCAGCTTGTTTTTCTGCAACAGAAAATCTTCGGTTTCCAACGCCTCGCCCAAGGCCGCACCGCCATGGTAACGGCGCAGCAGGCGCTCTTCGCACAAAAGGTTGATGTCGCGGCGTACGGTTTGCGGGGTCACATCCAACTGGCGCGCCAATTCCTCAATCGGCATAAAACCGTTTTCGCGTACCAGCGCAATGATGCGTTCGTGTCGTTTGATTTTGGGAGCCATTAATCGATTTCTTACAATTCAATTAGTTAGAGTTCACGATTCTGCCAAAAAGCTTCAGTTTTAGCAAATTCCAAAGATACACGGTCAAAAACTAGAGAAAAACACCATTAAAAACGGGGCCGCCACATTAATCACAAAACCGTAGCTG
>CALFOA010000211.1 GCA_937919795.1 uncultured Neisseria sp. | reverse complement strand
ATAATAGCGCTAACCGTCTGATTCAAGGTAAAACACTGACCTTAGTACCTACAGTAGCCAGCAATGGCACAGCTGATGCGGTGATTCAATGGGATTGCCAAGCTAATGGTGCCAGTGCGATTCCACGTAATTTCCTGCCTTCTCCCTGCCGTTAGTCACAATATTGAATATTTTTTAGAAAATAGTGGTATGATTATCGCTTATTCGATATGGTTCGGATAAGCGTATACCCTTTTGTTTACTGATTTTGGTTGTTGTTAGAGATTTAAGATGGTTTCAAGCAACCATTTTCAGCAAAAACAGGAAAAGGATGATTTTCTGTTGATAAAATATAAACAATTATAAATAAATTGTTAGGGATAAAGTCGTGAAAGCTCAGAAAGAATTGCCGGATAGTGTGGCGTTGGTGCTGATTGTGTTATTGGTTATCGGTACCTTGTCTTATTTTGTATACAATCATTGGCAACGGGTGCAAAACATTGAAAATGCTGCGGCGCATGTGAGCGCAGGGCAAGTAGCCGATAAAATGGCAAAACAGCGCCAAGATTTTCGCGCGGTGATGAACGGTGAAAAAACATTAGCGGATGTGGATGCAGAAGCCGCATCGGCAGAGGCTAATAATAGCTTGACACAAAAAGTATCGCATACGGATGAGCAGCCGAAAGCGACCGCTCCGGAGCAAAAACCTGCGGCAGTAGAGAAAGAGCCGGGAAAACCGGCAAAAAAGCCTGAAGCAGCGGTAGAAAAAGCGAAAGCCGAATCTAAACCGGCGAGCCCTTCCGCTGCACAGCCTGCCGAGAAAAAAACAGTGGCACCGGCGATTTTTGCCGGCGATATCAACCAATACAGTTGTAGCCAGAAGCAGCAATGCTCCCAGATGAGATCTTGTGCTGAAGCGAAGTTCTACGCCAAACAATGCAGCAACAGCCAAATCAAGCCGAATGAAAACGGTAAAGTCTGCCCCGAATTGTGTGGCAGTTAATAAATTTTATAACAATACAAAAATATAAAATATTCCAGTAACCTGCCCCCTCTCCCGTGGAAGAGGGTTGGGGAGAGGGCTTGCTTGGGCTTGAGTAAACGGCATTTCAGAGCAGCAAGCGTTTTGCCCTCTCCCTAGCCCTCCCCCACGGGGGAGGGAATAAGGTTACTTGAAGAACTTAGAGTTCCTAAAGCCTCAAACACGTTAGAACTCAAGTGCTGTAAGCCTTTTAAATTAAAACTAGAATTTATTCCGGACAGCAGTGCGCCTACGCGGGGGTAGCGTAGCGGACTTGCGAAGCTAATGACGTCGGTAGGGAAATTCGGCGGTTCCAAAGTATTTTTGCAAAGGTCTCAGGCATTTAAACTATGTTTATACCATTCGGTAATCCAGCACATAGCGCGCACCATCATCCTGCGCCAGCAGGCGGGTGAGGGCGGGTAGGCATTCTTTCAGTTGTTCGGCCAACAGGTAGGGCGGATTGATGATCCACATGCCGCTGCCGTGCATACCGAAGCCGTCGGCGCGTGGAGTGTGTACATGCAACTCGGCTTGCAGATACTGATCCGGTGCCAGTTTTTTTAATTTTTCCGGCAGTTTGCGGCTTTCTTCGCGCGATAAACAGGGATACCACACCATATAGCAGCCTTGCTCGAAGCGTTTTCGCGCGTCTTTTAAGGTATCGACCACCCGCGCATAATCCTGCTTTTCTTCGTAAGGCGGATCGATTAACACCACCGCACGGCGGGTGGGAGGCGGCAGCAGCGAAATCAGGCCGCGGTAGCCGTCTTCCTGTTTTAAAATGCCGCGCCGGCCGAGCCGGGCTTCCTGCATATTGTTTTGCAGATGAGTGAAGTCGGCAGGGTGCAATTCAAAGAATCTCAGCTTATCGGCAGGGCGCAGCATGGTTTGTGCCAACCAAGGCGAGCCGCAATAAAGATGCTCGGCAGGCAGT
>CALFOA010000210.1 GCA_937919795.1 uncultured Neisseria sp. | reverse complement strand
CCTGGGCAAACACATTGGCCAGCAGAATTTCATGGTGGCCGGGCAGATTGCTGCGTTTTTCCAGCGAAGCAATCAAATCAATCGGGGTGACGTGGGTACCTTGGTGCAACAACTGGAAGAAAGCATGCTGGCCGTTGATACCGGTTTCGCCCCAAATAATCGGGCCGGTTTCGTGTTCGACCGGTTCGCCGTTCATGCTGACCTGTTTGCCGTTTGATTCCATATCCAGTTGCTGGATGAATTTGGGCAGGCGGTGCAGGTGTTGGTCGTACGGGGCGATGATGTGGCTGCCGCCGCCGAAATAGTTGATGTACCAAATGCCGATCATTGCCAGCAATACCGGCATATTCTGATCAAGCGGCGCATTGTAGAAATGTTGATCCATCAGGTGGGCGCCGTTGAGCATTTCGATGAAGTTTTCTTCACCCAAATACAGCATAATCGGCAGACCGATAGCCGACCACAAGCTGTAACGACCGCCTACCCAATCCCAAAATTCAAACATGTGGGCGGTATCGATGCCAAACTCGGCCACCGCTTTTTTGTTGGTAGAAACGGCAACAAAGTGCTTCGCAATGTCTTCTTCACTACCTTCGCGCAGAAACCATTGGCGCGCGGTATTGGCGTTGGTGAGCGTTTCCTGAGTGGTAAAGGTTTTGGATGCGATGATGAACAGCGTGGTTTCAGGATGCACTTTATCCAGCGTATCGCGCAATTGGGCGCCGTCGACGTTGGAAACAAAGTGCATCCGCATACGCGGATGGCCGAAGGTTTTCAGCGCAGAACACATCATCAAAGGGCCCAAATCCGAGCCGCCGATGCCGATGTTTACCACATCGGTAATCACCTGATTGGTGTAACCCAACCAATCACCGTTGCGCACCGCATGGGCGAATTTACCCATGTGCTCGAGCACATTGTTCACTTTCGGCATCACGTCTTCGCCGTCCACCTCAATCGGCGCATTGGTGCGGTTGCGCAAGGCCACATGCAATACGGCGCGGTTTTCGGTTTCGTTGATTTTCTTACCGGCAAACATCGCTTTTTTACGCTCTTGCACACCGGCTTGTTTGGCCAACTCTATCAGCCCTTTAAGCGTTTCATCAGTGATGCGGTTTTTGGAATAATCCAGTTTCAAACCGCCCACTTCCAGCCAATAGCGTTCGGCACGATCCGGATCCTGTTCGAACAATTCGCGCATGTGCACCTCTTTGGCGCTCGCAAAATGATCCCATAATGCCTGCCAGGCCGGCAGATCTTGCAGTTTTTTCATTGTCTTATCCTTGTTTTAATTTGTTGAGTGGTGAAGCGTATTTCG
>CALFOA010000209.1 GCA_937919795.1 uncultured Neisseria sp. | reverse complement strand
GGCCTTGTCCATCATACAACAACCATGCACGCTTTTCGCGCACATAAAACATAAATACCGTGCCCAACACCAACAGCAGTGATCCCAAATATACCAAGCTGGCACCGGGTGATTTGGTCATCTGCAGGCCGGAAGATTTTACTTCCTGATAGCCGTCTAATTGCAACAACACCGGCGACGGGAACGCCTTCAATCCGGAATAAGCTTCCAGGCTATGGGCGATAAAACGGCTGCGCGCTTCGCTGGGCGCCCATTTCTCGATTTTGCCGGTTTTCATTCCCTGCTCCAGCACCGCATTCACCGCACCGAAGATAATCTGATAGAAATACTCTTTCATTTTCTGCTGCTCTGCCGGCGGTGCAACCTTAGTGATGAAATCATCAATCGCCGGGAAACCGCCCTGCGCAAACGCCAATAAGCTGTTTTCCACCGCTTTGCCGAAGTTGGGGCGAATCTCTTCCGGCGTACCCGCCAGCGCCTGCGTCACCGCCGCTGCACGTTCTTGCGGATCATTCAACAACGCGCGCAGCTGCATAAAGCTTTGAATACCGCCTTTTTCGTCTACCGGAATCCGCAACCAGCGGTATTGCTGATCCAAACCGGAACGCGCGCCGCTGATGTAGAAATAATCCTGTTCCTGCTTAACCGGCAGCATGTAGTTCTTAAACTCAACCGCTTGGCCGGCTTCATCGCGCACACGGAACACAATTGAGGGGCCGATATTGGTGAAATGTTTGTTCAATTTCACTGCCCGCACATCATTCAGCGTTTCGGCAATACCTTGCTTTTTCTCTTCAGCCGGTGCGCTCATGTCTTCTACGTTCAGCGCAGAAAACTGGTCGAACTCCAACTGATATTTCTGTTTGCCCATATTGAGCGGAAAAGCCGCCATCGATTTAGCATCCAGCATCGCCGCTTGATCGCTCGGATTGGCCAAATCCCAAGCCTTGAATTTCAGGGCGGAACCGCCGTCGGCAAAACTGGCCTGATACAGCGTCACGCCGTCTACCGTGAGCGGATGGTTCACCCGTATGGTCTGCTCGATTACTTTGCCGGTTTTTTTATCGGTTACCACCACATCGCTGGCAAAATCGCGCGGCATACCGTTGTTGTAAAAATCAATATGGAATTTTTTTAGCTTCACCTGAAACGGCAAATCCTGCACCAACATGCCTTTATCGGCATTTAAGAACACCACGTCTACCGTTTGCCCTTCAACAATATTCACATCACCGCGAAAGGAAAGATTATTGGCACTCAGCGTGCTTTCCGGTTTGAAATCTTTGGCAAACATCGAGGTCGCATCCGGCTCGATTTTGCCGGTGAGCATCCCGATTTTCAGCAAAAGGTTACTGTCGATTAAGCCGCCCACGCAAATCACGATAATCGCCAAGTGCGCGAAAATATAACCCCATTTGTTCATCGAGCCTTTTTTCGCCGCAATCAGCAACGAGCCGTCTTCACGTTCCACCCGCTTACTGGTAAAGCCCTGCACTGCCAGATAACGCTCGGCCACCTCTGGCGACGGCGCCTGCTCCATCAGCGCAGAATGGCGCATGGAAGCCAACGACTGAGCACTGGCCTTCAGACGGAAAGATTTCATCTCGCGCATAAAAGGCGGGATGTTTCGCCACAAACACAAGCTGGTGCTGATCACCAAAAACAGCATAATCAACACAAACCATGCCGAGGCATACACGTCGTACAGGCCGAGGAAATGATAAATTTCCGACCAGAACGGGCCAAACTTCACCACATAATCCGCCCGCGGCTGATTTTGTTGCAATACCGTGCCGATAATCGACGCGATGCCGAGTACGCACAACAGCGAAACAGCAAACCGCATCGAGCTGAAAAAAGCGAAAGCCGGACGCCGGATCAGAGGTACTTTTTGATTACTTGTCATGAATACGAAATTTTTTCCGCCCGCCGCGAGAACGGGCATGCAAGAGTCATGTTTTTTTACACGGCGAAGCTTAGGGGTATCTTAACCAACTTGCCGAACTACAAAATATCTGTGGCAAACAAACAAAATGCCTGTCTGAAAAACACCACAACAGGCACGATTGCAATAACCAATTCTACTATAAAAAACAAACTGCCTGCACGTTAAACGCGCAGGCAGTTAATGATTTTACGATAAACATCGTCATACAGCCGACTTCAAAGCATTTTCGAATCCAATCGGATTAATGCAAACCTTGAATAAAGTTGCCGACTGCGTTCAATTCTTCTTCGCTCATGCGGTTGGCAATATCGGCCATGATGCTGTTTTCACGCTGGCCGCTTTGGAAGGCCT